>JBOGNS010000432.1:0-1901 GCA_050747305.1 Candidatus Acidiferrales bacterium
CAGTTTTACTTCACGTCCGGAGTCTTCGACTACACCCCCAGCGGCTTGTACATTCGCGGCGTCCGCTACCACCAATTCAACTACTACGCGCAAGACGAATGGAAGCTGCGTCCCAACCTTACCTTCAGCCTCGGTCTGCGCTGGGAGTGGAACCGCCCCGCCACCGAGGCCAACGACTTGATCCTGCGGCCGGACAAGCCTCTGGATGGTTCGCAAGGTCTGGTCACCTTCGCTCAAAGGGACACCTTCTGGGATCGCCAGAACGCCAACTCCCTCGCCCCGCGCATAGGCATCGCTTGGGACCCCTTCGCCAAGGGCAAGAGCGTAATCCGCGGTGGTTACAGCGTGCTGTACGATGTCATCAGCACCTTCCAGATGGTGCCAGTGCTCGGGCTGGTACCCGGCAGCAGCGCCCGCTGCAGCGTCTCCATCGGCAGCAGCGGTGTTCCCGTTCCGTCAGCCAACTGCTCAGCGCCGGCCGGTAGCGGGTCTACCATTGCGGGAGGGTTTCCACTGAGCCTGCCCAGCCCGACCGTGCCGCCTTCGAACTTCACAACGCCGCCGATTACGCAGGCGTCACTCGCTCCACCGACCGGTGCCATTGACCCCGACCTCCAGAACCCGACGGTTCACGAATGGACCCTCAACGTGCAGCACGATCTCGGCAAGAGCGTCATTCTTCAGGTCGGCTACCTCGGCAAACGTGGTACCCACCTGTTCGATGCTTACGACCTGAACCAGGTGAAGCTGCCGTCCAGCTTCCTCTCTGCCTTTAGTGTTGCGCGTAACAACCTGGTCATCGGCTGCGACGCCGATGGCACCGTAGCGGGCTCGTCCACTGCCCCCTGTGCCATCGCCGGAGGCGCCGTACCCACGCTACTCAACCAGATGCTTTGCAGGACAGCGACCACTGCAAACAACTTTAACTGCTCCAACACCAATAACAGCGCTGTGACCGGTCGGCTGATTTCCAATGCCGCAGGCTCACTGGCAGACCTGATTGACACCGGCACTTCGTTCACCGGCACCGTCAGCAACCCAAACAATACATTCGATAACATGAGGACGGTGACGGGCCAGGCGAATTTCTTCCGTTCCAACCCGCAGTTCGATTCTATCTTCTACTTCGATAACAGCACCGACTCCTACTACCACGCGCTGCAAATCCAACTGCGCCGCCAAGCGAATAACCTCGGCTTCGGCGCCTCCTACACCTTCGGCAAGTCCATTGACAACGGGTCCACCGACCCGGTGGGCGCCACCTCCGGCGGGGCGATCGGTAACGCCTCCACCAGCACCACCGATATCCGCAATTTCCGTGTGGATCGCGGCCGTTCCGATTTCGACCGTACCCACAGTTTCGTCGGTCACGTCGTCTACGACCTGCCGTTCGGCCGCGGGCAGAAGTATGCCGCCGACGTGCCGGGCTGGCTCAATCAACTCGTCGGCGGTTGGACCGGCACCAGCATCGTGACCATCACCTCCGGCGAACCCTGGAGCGCACTCAGCGGCCAGCTCACCAACAGCAACATCCGTGGCTCCCGCGTGGACATTCTCCAGAACCCCCCCACTGGCGTGTTCCACAACGTCTCCGGCGTGGTGGGTCCGACAGTCTTCCCGGAAAGCGTCCTGCAGAATCTGGATCAGTTTTTCGCCATTCCTGCGCCGGGCACGAACGGCAACAGCGGCCGCAACATTTTCACCGGCCCCAGCTACTGGAACGTGGACCTCGGTGTCACCAAGCGCTTCACCATCACCGAGCGCATCAACCTCCAGTTCCGCGCCGAGTTCTTCAACGCGTTCAACCACGCCAACTTCGATAACCCGCTCACTTCTACCAGCGGCGTTACGACGGTGTTCAACGCCAACGACACAGATTTTCAGGATCCTAACCCTAACTT
>JBOGNS010000433.1:0-2301 GCA_050747305.1 Candidatus Acidiferrales bacterium
GGCACTCCTGCCTGTCCGCGTTTTAGCGTTTCCCGCGGACCAGGGCACAGTCCTACGAGCGGACAGACACGAGTGTCTGTTCCTTTTCAAAGCGCGAGGGTTACGTTACCATTTTTCGAGTGGATCAGCACGAGTTTCGGGCCAAGGGGAGAGCGCGAGCCTCGTTTCGAGCATCTAAGATTTGTCGGCGTGAAGCGTCTAATCAGAACGGTGGAAGGTGGAAGCGTGAAAGAGTTTAAGAGTCGAAGATTGGGACGAGGATCGAGCATCGCAGGAAGGGTGCTTTCGCTTCTCGTGGTGGCCCTTGTTCTCTCAGGGTCGTTGCCGGCGCAGCGGTTGCCGCGCGCGGATACGGTGGTGAAGCCAGCGGTGTATTCGTCATTGGAGCCAGTGCCGCGCGGGCGCACATTCGAGCTGGCGGTAGTCGCGCAGATTCAAGAGGGCTTCCACGTCAACGCCAACAAGGTCCTGGAAGACTACCTCATCCCCACCACGCTTACGCCGGAGCTGCCCGCAGGCATCAAGCTGCTGGAAACGAAGTATCCGGATGGCCAGCAGATGAAGTTTGAGTTCTCCGAGCAGCCGCTGAACGTCTATGAAGGCACGTTCGCCATGCGGCTGAAGCTCGAAGCCGCGAAGGATGCGCCGCTGGGCGCACTGAAAGTGCCGATCCTGCTGCGCTACCAGGCGTGTAACGACGTAGCCTGCCTGCCACCGGTGAAGAAGCCGCTGGAAGCCGAAGTGATCATCGCTCCCGCCGGCGCCAAAGCCGTTCCCGTCAACCAAAAGATCTTCAGCGCGAAACAGTAGTTCCTCCGTGGCCTGTGCGTTCTCCGTGAAACTCGGTTTGATTTTTTTGCCTTTGGTGTGGCCGAAAGCTAGCGAGGAACCGCCGGCACCGCCCGGCGGAGGCGAGCAACGACGCGGTCTTTGCCGATGGCCACCATGGTGTCGAAGAGCGGCGGCGCGACAGCTTGACCCACGATGGCGACGCGGGCGGCGTTGATCAGCAGCCCGGCTTTGACGTTTTCCGCGGCGGCGAGTTCGCGCAGGGCTTTGTCGCAGTTGTCGTGATTCCAATCGGCCACTGCATCCAGTGAATCGGCGAGTTTCCCCAGCAGGCCGGCGAGCTTCGGATCCTTCCAGAATTTGGCGACGGCCGCCGCGTCGTAGGTGAAATCGTCAGAGAAAAACGCGCGCGCCCACGTGGAGAAATCTTTCAGGTAACGCGTGCGTGGGCGAGTCAGGTCCACGGTTCTTGCCAGCCACTCGCGTTGCGTCGAGCTCCAGGCTTCTTGCCACAGGCCTGCGCGCTTCAGCTCGCGTTCCACAAACGGCAGCAACTCTTCCAGCGGAAGCTTTTGCAAATATTCCGTGTTGAACCACTCGAGCTTGCTGCGGTCGAAGACGGCGTTGGTGCGGCTCACGCCCTCGAGCGAGAATCGCCCAAGCAAATCGGCGGTGCGCATGAACTCCGTGTCGTCGCCGGGTGACCAGCCGAGCAGCGCAAGAAAATTGCGAAACGCTTCAGGGACAAAACCCTCGTCGGCGTAGGAGCCGACGCTCGTCGCGCCGTGCCGCTTGGAAAGACGCGTGCGATCGGGCCCGAGAATCAACGGGACGTGCGCGAAAATCGGCGGAGCGGCGCCGAGCGCGCGATACAGCAGCACCTGCTTTGGCGTGTTCGACAGGTGATCGGCGCCGCGGATCACGTGCGTGATGCGCATCTCGATGTCGTCCACTACAGCACCGAGTTGATACGTGGGCAGCGGAAGTGTTTGCCCCGGCTCGGCGGGTCCCGACGTATCATGGCGCGGCGAGCGCAGCACCACGAAGTCTTCGATTTCGCTGTTTTGCACTTCGCGCGCGCCAAACACGGCATCTGCGAATTGCGTGACGCCGCTTTCGGGCACCCGAAAGCGCACCGCCGGCCGGATACCCTGCTGGCCAGCGCGTTCTTCCGCCTCAGCGAGCGCGGCGCCGGAGAGATTGCGGCAGTGGCAGCGTTGCCGCGCCGCCTGCTTCGCAGATTCGCTCTCGGGAGCGTGAGGTTCGTCCGCGGGCCCCGATACATCGGGGCCGGAATATTTTTCCGGCGGGCAGTAGCAGTGGTAAGCGGCGCCGGCCGTGAGCAGCTTTTCTGCGGCGGCGCGATAGAGTTCAAGGCGTTGCGACTGGTGAATGGGGCCTTCGTCCCAGTCCAGGCCGAGCCAGCGCATGGCGTGGAGGATGCCATCGATCAACTCGGGCTTGTTGCGTTCGACGTCGGTGTCTTCCACGGGGAGGATGAAAGTGCCGCGC
>JBOGNS010000434.1:0-8541 GCA_050747305.1 Candidatus Acidiferrales bacterium
CGCCGCTACATTGGTAATAGCGGAGGGAACGGGATGTATTCCAGGAGCCGTGGACTTTTTCTCGTCTTAATCGTACTCACCCTATCAGCTATTCTTGGAGGACTTTACGGGACTTCGGCCGGCGCCACCGCCGACCAGGCATCGGACATCGATAGCTCGATCCGCGCCTTTACCCGCGTACTCGCCGTGGTGGAGAAGAACTATGCGGAGCGCGTGGATGTGGACGAAGCCATCTACAACGGCGCCATCCCCGGCATGTTGCGTCTGCTCGATCCGCACTCCGCCTTCCTCGATGCGCGCACCTTCACGGTGATGCGCGAGGATCAGCGCGGCAAATACTACGGCGTGGGCATGACCGTAGCGCCCCGCGAAGGCCGCACCATCGTGCAGGCGCCGTTCCCCGGCTCCCCTGCTTCCAAGGCCGGCATTCGGCCCGGCGACGTGATTGTCCGCGTGGATAGCAAGCCGACCGATGGGCTTAACACCTCTGAAGTCGCTGACCTCTTGAAGGGCCCGAAGGGCACGGTGGTTGTGGTGGAAGTGGCGCGCGAAGGCTACGACGAAGTGATTTCTTTCACCATTACCCGCGACGAGATCCCGCGTCACGCGGTAGATCAGGCGCTGCTCATCCAGCCGGGCATCGGCTATATCCGCCTGGTAGGCTTCAACGAAACGACCGACCGCGAACTGCAGGCCGCGCTGCAAAAGCTGAACGCCGCCACCCTGGAGGGCTTGATCCTCGACCTGCGCATCAATCCCGGCGGGCTGCTGAATGAAGGGATCGCCGTAGCCGACATGCTGCTGGAGAAGGATCAACTGATCGTGTCGCATCGCGGCCGCTCCTCGCAGGAGCGCCGCTACTATGCCACGCGCGGCAACCGCGGCGTGGATGTGCCGCTGGTGATCCTGATGAGCCCGCAAAGCGCGTCCGCTTCGGAAATCGTGGCCGGCGCGGTGCAAGATCACGATCGCGGGCTGATTGTTGGCGATAGCAGCTTTGGCAAGGGCTTGGTGCAGACGGTCTACAACATGCGCGAAAACACCGGGCTTGCGCTCACCACCGCGCGCTATTACACGCCCAGCGGGCGGCTGATTCAGCGCGAGTACAAGGATGTTTCGCTCTACGAGTATCACACCAAGCGCGGCAAGAACGGCGATGCGCCCGCCGAGGTGAAACTCACCGATAGCGGCCGCCAGGTCTACGGGGGCGGCGGCATTAGCCCTGACGTGGCCGTCACCCCTCCCAAGCTGACCAGGTTCCAGCAGACTCTGCTGCGCCGCGACGTGTTTGCGCTATTTGAACAGGCCGTAGGCGGCTTTACGCGCTTCTACCTCGGCTCGCGCCCCCACGTGACCCGCGAATTTACCGCCGATGACGTGGTGCTGAGCGACTTCCGGCGGTATCTCGACAGCAAGAAAATCGAATTCAGCGAAACGGACATCGTCGAGAACCTGCGCTGGATTCAGCAGAAAATTCGCCGTGAAGTGCTGCTTTCGGTATTCGGCCTGGACGAAGGTTTCAAGGTGGCGCTGGAAGACGACATTCAGGTGCAGAAGGCCATCGAAGTGCTCCCCGAGGCGCGCGCGCTCTATGAAAACGCCAAGCGCGTAATCGCCCAGCGGCGCAACGGCAGTGACGACCGGCGCTAACTCCTACTCAGAACGCAGCACGATGAACGCAGAACGCAGACCAAGCTTACAGCTTACAGTCGACAGCTTACAGCCGGGCATATGAGGCTGCCGGCTGCGAACTATCGACTGTAAGCTGTCGACTGTCAACTGACGGCCCGGTTCTGCGTTCTGCGTTCATCGTTCTGCGTTCTGAGTTCTTCGGGCGGCTTGATGCGGCGAAACGAAAAGTACAAGAGCAGATCATAAGCGATCTTGATCCCGCCACCCGCGAACAATGGAGTAGAGAGCGACACGCCGCTCATCGCCGCGCCCGCCAGCGCCGGGGCCGCCGCATACGCCACGTTGCGCGTCAGCGTGGTGATGCCGCTGGAGAAGGCGCGCGCTTCCGGCGGCACCACCGCCAGAATGTAAGACTGGCGCGTGGGCACATCCATTTCGACGAGCGCCTCGCGCGCCAGGAATAGCGCCACCGCCCACGCCGCCGTCGGCGCAAAGGGCACGGCAATCAGGAACAGACTCGAAGGAATGTGCGTGAACACCATCGTGTTCACCAGCCCGATGCGATGCGCCAGCCACGCTGCCACCAGATGCGAGGCCGCGTTGGCCACGCGCGCGCCAAAGAACAAAACCCCGAGCCACTCCTCGCCGATGTGGAAGCGCTGGAAGAACCAGTAAGACACCAGCGCGCCGGTCAGAAAGCCGCCGCCCAGGCTGTCCATTCCCGTGAGCGCGGCCAGCTTGAACACGCGATTGCGCACCGCCGGCGGCGGCACGGCCGGACGCGCCACGCCGCGCGCCACTTCCACGCGCGGCGATAGCATCGCGTAGGTGGCGAGCGCGGTGGCCGTCAAGCCGGCGTAAATCCACCACGCCGCCTGATACGATTCCGGCGACGCCCAGCCCCAGCGCTCGCGCAACAGGAATGGCAGCGCCGCCAGCAGGCTGCCGAGGGCAAGGCCGGCGTCGAGGATCAGGCTGTACCACGCAATGACCCAGGTGCGCTTCTCGCTGGTGGTGGTTTCCGGCAGCAGCGCCTGGTCCAGCGCGTAGGCCGGGCCGCGATCGCGTCCGAGGCCATTGATCATGCCGAAGAATGCTGCGGCCAGCAGCGCGCCCGGTTGCTCGAGCCACACCAGCGCCAGCGCGCCCGCCAGATTCAGCGCGCTCAGCGCGACGAGCGTGCGGCGGCGGCCGATGCGGTCAGCCCACAGGCTCACCAGCAGCGTGTTCAGCGCGGCGCCGGCCAGCCCGAGCGTGACCAGCACGCCGGTACGCGCCACGTCCCAGCCGATGGAATGCAGATAGACGGCCAGCAGCACGCCGGTCAGGCCCACGCCCAGCGAGCGCACAAAGCCGCCGGCGCAGATGAGCAGCCGATCGGTGCGGGGAGGACGCGATGAATTCGCTGCGGTGCCCGGTTGCGTCACGACGCGGCAACTATGCCATAATCACGCGCGTAGCACAGGCTTTCAGCCTGTGCCTCTGCGAGCTGATCGGCAGACTCCCAATCTAGACTGACTGCGCGCAAAGGCACAGTAAGGGCACAGGCTGAAAGCCTGTGCTACGACGAACGATGGCTGACGCGCCCACACTCGATGCGATTCGCGCTGCGCGCGCGCGCATTGCCGCGCGCATCCATCGCACGCCGGTGATGACCTGCGCGTCGCTCGACACCATGGCCGGCGCGCAGCTTTTCTTTAAGTGCGAAAACTTCCAGAAGACCGGCTCGTTCAAGATCCGCGGCGCGACCAATGCCGTTTTCTCGCTCGATGATGCAACCGCGAAGCGCGGTGTGGTGACGCACTCCTCGGGCAATCATGCGGCGGCGCTGGCGCATGCTGCGGCGCAACGCGGCGTGCCCGCGTGGATCGTGATGCCTTCGCATGCGCCCAAGGCCAAGGTGCGCGCGGTGGAAGGCTACGGCGGGCAAATCACTTTCTGCGAGCCGACCATCGCGGCGCGTGAGAGCACTGCGAAGAAGTTGCTGGAGCGCACCGGCGCGGTGCTCATCCATCCGTATGATAACGCACAGATCATCGCCGGACAGGGCACCGCTGCGCTGGAGCTGCTCGAGGAGTTGCCGGACCTCGACGCGGTGATTGCGCCGGTATCCGGCGGCGGGCTGCTCTCCGGCACGGCGATTGCCGCGAAGTCGCTGCGGCAGCAAGCGCAGGTGATTGGTGCGGAGCCGAAGAATGCCGACGACGCCTATCGCTCGCTGAAGAGCGGGCGCGTGGAGCCGCTGGCGCAAGCGCACACGATTGCGGATGGGCTGCGCGCGGGCGTGTGCGAGCGCACGCTGGGGATTTTGCGCGCGCGGGTGGATGAGGTTGTGCTGGTCAGCGAAGAAGAAATCGTGGCGGCGATGCGTCAGGTGTGGGAGCGGATGAGAATAATCATCGAGCCATCGGCGGCCGTGGCCGTGGCGGTGGCGATGCAGAGCCTGCCGGCGCTGGCGGGCAAGCGGGTGGGCATCATCGTTTCCGGCGGCAATGTGGATTTGGAGCAGTTGCCATTTGCCGCAGCCAGCGAGGCGCAGGCTGCGAAGTAGCGCAGGAGCTTCTCTACGGCTGCGTGATTGTCGGGCACACCTGTGGAGTGCGGCGGCATCCTGCCTGACGCCCACACCGCGCGAAGCAAGCTTCGCGCTGGGAAGAACGGGAGCAAGCTCCCGCACTCCAGAGGAGGACGCATGAAGATGCAGCCGTTTGTGATGGAGCGGTGGCAGTCGGTGTGGGAGAACTGCGTCGAACTGAATATTTCAGAGAGCGGCGTACAGCCGATGACGCTGGAAGAGCTTGCCGGCGATGCGCAAACCCTGGCGTCCATTGCGCAGACCGCGCTGGGCTACCCGCAGACCAACGGCAGCGAAGCAACGCGCGCCGGCGTGGCGCGGCTCTACCAGGGCGCGAGCGTCGCCAACGTGCTGATGACAGCGGGCTGCGCGGAAGCGAACTTCCTCGTCACGCTGGGGCTGGTGGAGGAGGGCGACGATGTGGTGATCGTGCAGCCCAACTATATGCAGGTGGCCGGAGTGGCGCGCGCGCTAGGCGCGAATGTGCGCGTGGTGTGGCTGCGCGAAGAGCTGGGCTGGCAACCGGACGTCGACGAGCTGCGCCGCGCGATCACGCCGAAGACGAAGTTGGTTGCGCTGTGCAACCCCAACAATCCCACGGGCGCTACGCTCGACGAGCGCACGATGGACGACATCACCGTGGCGCTGGAAAAGTCCGGCGCGTGGCTGCTGGCCGACGAAGTCTATCGCGGCGCGGAGCGGGAGAAGGAAACCACGCCGAGCTTCTGGGGGCGGTATGAGCGCGCGATTTGTACCTGCGGGATGTCGAAGTCGTATGGCTTGCCGGGATTGCGCATCGGCTGGATTGTTGCACCGGAGGCGGTCACGGAAAAGTTGTGGGGCTATCACGACTACACCACCATCGCGATTACCGCGCTGAGCGACCGGCTGGCCGGCCTGGTGCTCGAGCCGGAGCGGCACACGCGCATCATCGAGCGCACACGCGGCATCATCCGTGCGCAGTATCCGATTGTGGCGGAGTGGGTGGCGCGGCACGGCGACAGCTTTGCGCATGTACCGCCGGCGGCAGGCGCGATTGCGTGGCTTCGCTACAAGAATGGCCCGCCTTCAGATGAATTGGCTGAAACACTGCGCGTGAAGCACAGCACGCTGATCGTGCCCGGCTCGCAATTCGAAATGGAGCATCACATGCGCGTCGGCTTCGGCTACCGCGCGGATACGTTGCGCCGCGCGCTGGAGCGCGTGGATGAGCAACTCAGAACTATGAACTCAGAACTCAGAACTCAAACGGCCTCAACGTGAGCAACCACAATTCTTCCCTATTCGCCTTCATTTCGGCACAAAGCAAATTGGTCAGAGAACCACAGAGGCACGGAGAAGGCACAGCGCGGCGGAGCCGCAACCAAAGAGACGAAGCTGACAGCCGACAGCTAACAGCTCACAGTAAGGCGAATAACTGTCGGCTGTAAGCTGTGGGCTGTGAGCCTCGCGGAGTCCGGCGGGGAAATTCGTCGCGCCACACAAAGATTTTGAATGCTAGTAGTACAGAGGTCACAGATTTCTGATTTCTGACTTCTGAGTTCCAGCCCTCGCTTCTCGTACTGCGTCCCTATCACCTACCACCTATGACCCAGCTCACTGCACGGTGAGTGTCACGACGGTTGTGCGCTGGACGGCGCCGGCAGTGCCGCGCACGGTGACGCTGAATGTACCCGTGGGCGTGCCCTGATTGGGCGTACCGCCACCGCCGCCGCCGCAAGCTACCGCCAATCCCACCAGAATGAGCACGGCGGCAACGTGGCACGCCATAGCAATAGCGCGTTTGCGTCGCGCAATGTCGCGCGACGCAATGTGGCGCAGGGCTTCCCCGATTTCTGGAGTCCGGTGGCCCGATGCAGTCCATCGGGCCTGAAACCGGACAGCCCGGCACGGCGACAATCCACCGCGCTGGCCTGCGTGGGCCGGGAGTAACCAGCGAGCGGCGCGAATTCCCTTCAGCTTCGAACCCGCAGCGAAAAGCAGTAGCGCCAGCAGCGTGAGCGGGAGCACGTAAACCGGCGGCGGCGTCCAGCGATACGACAGCGGCGCGCCGGGGATCATGGCCGGCGCGGTGGTAGTGATGGTCAGTTGCGTAGTGGCCGCGTTGGCGCCCGGCGTGACCGACGTAGGATTAAACGCGCACATGCTTTGCGCCGGCAAGCCACTGCACGAGAACGTAATGGCATTGCCGAAGGAACCGTTCATCGGCGTCGCCGTGATCGTGCTCATCCCCGATTGCCCGCGCGCTACAGTCACCGCTGTGGGATTCGCGCTCAGCGCAAAGTCCGCCGGAATCGAGAAGTTGAACACCGTGGTGCCAGCCACGCGATAGCTTGGCATAGAAGGAACCGGCGGGCTGAACCCGCCCACCGACAAGTGGTATGTGGTTCCGGCGTTGAGCATGAGGCTCGATATGGCCGAGTTAGCACCGCCGGTAGGAACAGCACTGCCGCTGTCGTCGTCGCAGGCGACGTTGGTGAGCGCGCCTATGGCGCTACCGGTCCACACCGAGAGCACCGTGTCGTAGTCGCTGCCGTTGGTGTCTACATTTACAGTGACACTGGCGGCCGGCGTGATGCGGTACCAGACGCTATGGAAATTGCCCGTGCCGCCATTGGCCGCCGCGCAGGGGGCCAACTGCTCGCCGGGCTCTTCGCTGCCGCCGGAATTGTCCACCGTGTCTGTAAACGGATTGACGATGGGCGTGGCGTTGGCAAAATTATCGTTCGGCGGCGGATTGCCCACGGTGAACGTCTGCGCAGCGCTGGTGCCGCCACCGGGACCGGGATTGAACACAGTCACTTGATTGAGATTCGGCGATGTGAGATCTGACGCAGGAATTTGTGCCGTGAGCTGCGTGCTGTTAACAAATGTGGTTGGACGGTTGCTGCCGTTCCATCGCACCACGGAGACGGAATTGCCCGCGCCGTCGCTGATGAAATTGGAGCCGGTCAGCGTGAGGGTAAATGCTGCTCCACCGGGAGACGCGCTGGTGGGGTTAATCGCATTGAGAGTTGGAGTCGGGTTGAGCACCGAAAACGGCAGTCCGTTGGTAGTGTTGATTGGCATCTGCGTCGCGTCAAACACGTCGATGGTTGCGGTTTGGCCAGAGGCCAAACTGGCCGCAGGGATGATTGCAGTAAGTTCCGTAGCACTGACAAAGGTGGTGGCAAGCGCCGTGCCGTTGAAGCGCACGGTTGACGACGGCGTTGCGAATCCGACGCCGGTGGCCGTGATGGTCGTGTTGCCGGAACCGGCGGGAACGCTGGTAGGCGAAATCGAAGAGAGATTAAATGTGGAATTGAAGTTATTCAGCACCAGGTCCCACATGCCGCGCCCGTGCGTGCTGGCGCGCAGGATTCGCGAGGGTCGATGCAGCTTAATGCCCAGCACTGCCAGATTCGGCAAGCTATCCGACGGGTCGGGATCCAGCGTCGTCCACGCAGCGCCGCCGACTTTTACCCACACGCCGACATCAGTGCCGGCATACAGCGTGCCCGGCACGTCCGGGTCAACGATGATGTCGTTCACCGGGGTGTTGGGCAGGCCATTACTGATGTCCGTCCAGGATGCGCCATCGTTAATCGTCCTGAAGACGTGGCCAAAATTATCCGGGCTCAAGGTAAAGCCCGAGAACGTCGCGTAGACGGTCTGGCTGTTCGGAACGTGGGGATCGATCGCTAGCGACGTAACAACGCGGTTGGGCAACTGCCCCGTGCCCGTGACGTTCGACCAACTCGCGAGGCCCGAACCGCTGGCGTCCAGCGTGCGCTGAATACGGCCGTCGCTGGTGCCGGCCCACACAATGCGGGAATCGTGCGGGGAAACAGCGATGGCACGGATGTTGCCGCTTCCGGCTGTCAGGTCGGGCGAAATAGCGGTCCAAGTGGGCGCCGTACCGGCGTTAGGATCGCTGTCGCCGCGCCAGATGCGGAAAGTGCCAAAGTAAAGTTGGCGACGCAGGAAAGGCGGGGTAACGGTGGCGTTCGTATCTATCACGAGCGGAGGAATAAAGGCGCTGCGGTCTGAATTGGTGATTCCTGCATCCGCGGTTATGAAACTAGAGCCGCTATCCAGAGATTTCCGAATATTGACAGTGGTATCGTTTGCCTGACGCTGGCACGCCACATACACGGTGGTGGGCACGCCTGGGTCAAGAGCCGTGAAGCCGCCGTCGCCGCAGCCCACATCCTGCCATGACAGCGTGCCCGCGAAGCGCTGGGCGGCGTTATCCTGTGTTCCGCCGAAGGCGATGTCGGGGTCAGAGGGGTGGATTGAATGGCCGGGATAAAACTGTGACAGGCTGAGCGCAGTGCTCGCGCCTGCGGTGGGGC
>JBOGNS010000435.1:0-9862 GCA_050747305.1 Candidatus Acidiferrales bacterium
TTGGCGAAGGCGATTGCGGTCGGGATAGGCCACGCGCTGAAGGGCCATTAAGACGAAGGCGGTGTCGTCCACGTCCGGATAGTGATCGTTACGAAATTCGAAGGCCCAGCCGCCGGGCTTAGTGCGCGGATTCTTCACCTGCCAATCGCCGCCGCCGAGGATTTGGCGGTCGAGCATCCACTGGCAGGCGCGCACGAGCGCGGGATGGTCGGGCGGGAGGCCGGCTTCTTCCAATGCGACCATGGCGATGGCCGTGTCCCACACCGGGGACATGCAGGGCTGGACACGGATGGTGTCGCCCTCTTCGATTTCGAAGCGCGCGAGCTGGCCGATTTCGCGCGCGGTGAGCGGATCGTCGGGGGAATGGCCGAGGGCCATGAGCGCGAAGATGGAGTTCATCATCGCGGGATAGATGGCGCCGAGGCCGTCGCTGCGTTCGAGCCGCTCGAGCATCCATTCGCGGGCCTGGCCGAGGGCGCGCTCGCGCAGGGGCTTCCATGGCAGGCGCTCGTAAAGCTTGAAGACGCGATCCACGGCGAGAAAGAAATTACGCCAGCAGAAAAGCGTCTTGCTCCATTCGAAGGCCGCGAGCTTGCGCGACGGGTCGCGATAGAGTTCATCGAGCCTCATTTGCTCCGGCAGGCTCCAGCGGGGCTTGTGGGCGTAGAGGATCGCGAGCGGCACCACGATGGCGCGACTCCACGACGACATCTCGTACAGGTTCAGATAGAACCAGGTGGGCAGGAGCATCAATTCGACGGGAATGGCAGGAACCATATCCCACTCGACCGCACCCGCCAGCGCGAGATAGAGCCGTGTGTACGAGTTGGCGTGCTCGAGGCCGCCCAGCGCTTTCACACGCGCGCAGGCGCGAACCATGTGCGGCGCATCGCTGTGGTCGCCAGCCAGGCGCAGGGCCACGTAAGCCTTGGCCGTGGCGTTCAGGTCGGACGGGCCGCCTTCGAAGATGCTCCAGCCGCCGTCCGGCAACTGGCGAGCGCGTACATAATTGGCAAGTTTGGCTACGCGTGCCCGGTCGAACTTACCCAGAACGTGGAGATAGAAAATGTAGTCGGATTCGAGTGTAGTGTCGGCTTGCAGCTCGCCGACCCAGTATCCCTCGCGCGCCTGCAAAGAGAGCAGGTGGCGAACGCCACGCTCGACTGCATCCTGAAGTCTTTCTTCCAGGGAAGGTTCGGCGTAGGCAATGCGCGGGTCAACAGGCGGTTCAAAACTAATCTTCGCGCCTTCGGACATGCAGCGGGTTCCCCCAGGAACTAGATTAGATGCCCCGTCCCGGTGTCTCGTCACCCAGGACGTTCCGGCAGCCAGAAAATGAGTAGGTTACGTGATGTAAAGTCCCCAAGGCGCCGGGCTGGACACAGGACGCCCCCGCAATACAAAAATTCCGCCATCAGCGCTACGCGCGTCCGGCGGAGTGCTGAGGACTTTTCTTTACAGCCAGTTACGTCCTCAAGACTAGTCATTATCGCTAAGAAGCGGGCGCGGGGTCAACTGGAAAGATGTTGCGGGTGAGACAACACGCCCGAAAGGCGGCGAAAGAAGCCTCGCTGGACAAACTCGGCGAGTTCGGCCGGCAGCGGAGCGCCCAAGCGCTGCTGAAAGGCAGGCTTGTCCGCGAGCAGTCCCGGCGACACGTCAGGCCAAGCGTCGGCGGGCAACTCGGAACGAAGGATGAAAGCATCGGCCTCACCCAGATGCTGCCGCGCCGAGGCCTTGAAGTCCGCAGACGCGGGATCCAGAACCACCAAATACAGTGCCGGGCGCAGCAAGTCCATCAGCGAATTGCTCTCGATGATGACATTGCCTGCATCGCGCAGCGCCTCGCCCAGTAGCGGCATGGCCTCGGCCAGGCGGCCCTGCTTGGTGCGCAGCCACAGCGAGCGCGTAGCGCCGGCGACGAGGAAGCGCGAGGTGTCGGTGCGGTTGTCGCGCGACGTTTCTTCATCGAGCGCGAAACTATGCTGTTGCGGGGCGCAGTCGCAGCGCTTGCCGTTGATCGAGCAAAGGCCGTGGCCGTATTGGGTAATCTTGGCGGCGGTCCAGGCGGCGTCGGGAAACGCGCGGATGATATCCACCACCAGCGCTGTCTTGCCGATGCTGCGGGTGTGACCGCCGACGAGCAGGACGCGAGTTGTACCGGTTGTCATAGGCGACCCGACGGACGGGCTGATGATCTATCATAAACGAAATTCGAAAAACGAAACTCGAAAATCGCCCCGCGAACCGTGATGTGCGATGCCCACTCGAATGCGCAAGCGAATTTCGAGCTTCGAATTTCGAGTTTCGCTCTTCGTCCCTGTTAACTTCTATCGCTCGCGACGATTCCCAGCTTGTCCTCGATGCGGCGGAGCCGCGCAGCGAGCGCCGGCAGGCGAGCGAACCATGCATACTGCTCCTTGAATTTCTCCAGCGCGCGCGCCGGGGTGCCCCACACAACCTGACCGGCGCGAATGGTCTTGCCGGTGGGGATGCCGGCCTGCGCGCCGCAGATCGCGCCATCCTCGATCGTGCAGTGATCGGCGATGCCGACCTGCCCGCCAATCACCGCGTTCTTGCCGACCACGCTGCTGCCGGAGATGCCGGTTTGGGCGGCGATCACCGAGTGCTCGCCGATCTCGACGTTGTGGGCAATCTGCACCAGATTATCGATCTTCACGCCCGGGCCGATGCGCGTGGATTCGAGCGAGCCGCGGTCCACGGTGGTATTGGCGCCGATTTCGACGTCGTCGGCGATCTGCACGCCGCCAATCTGGGGAAATTTCCAGTGGCGTCCGTCGCCCGGCACATAGCCGAAGCCGTCGCTGCCGATGACTGTGCCGGAGTGGAGGATTACGCGGTTGCCCAGCCGCGCGCCTGCGTACAGCGTCACGCGCGGGAACAAGATGCAATCTTCGCCGATGTGCGAGCCGGCGCCGAGAAAGCAGAACGCGCCAATCTGCGTGCGTGCACCGATTTGGGCGCCGTCTTCAATCACCACGTAAGCGCCGAGGGAAACGCCGGCGGCAAGCATCGCACTTGGAGAAACGACGGCGGTGGGATGCACGCCGTTTGCTACGCGCGGCGGTGGCAGCAGCCACGCCGCGACTTTGGCGAACGCGAGTTTAGGATTCTCGACGATGATGCGCGACTTGCCCGGCAGGTTCGCCTCCGCCGTGCAGAGTACGCAAGTTGCCGCCGATTGCGCGGCGCGCTCGAACTGGCGCGGCGAATCGGCGTAGATCAAATCCCCGGCGCGCGCATGCTCTGGCGCGGCGAGGCCGGCAATGCGAATGTTTGCGTCGCCTTCGAGACGGGCGCCGAGATAGTTGGCAATTTCACGGACGGTGCGGGACATGATTCCTCCAGAGGCACGGAATCCTTGAAACGCGCCGGCGTTGTCGGCCGGGCAGTGGTTTGGCGTTGCGTTCCAAACCGGCGGGAGCAAGTTCCCGCCTTGGAGAACGGCGGCAAGCCGCCGCACTCCATACTAGCGGTAGAAGCTTTTGTCGCCGGCGGGGCGAGTTTTCCAGCGCTTGTGCACCCACAACCACTGATCGGGATAGGCGCGCGCAAAATCTTCGATGGCGCGCGTGAAGCGCGCAGTGTTCTCGCGGATGTCGGCGTCTTCGTTGCCGGTGCGCGCGAGTGCGATGGCCGGATGCAGGCACAGGCGATACTTGCGCAGATTGGCGTCCCAATGCAGGAAGCCGGGCACCACCGCGGCGTCGGTGCGCAGCGCGAGGCGCGCCAGCCCTGAGGTGGTGCAGGCGGGGACGCCGAAAAAATCCACGAAGATGCCTTCCTCCAAAGCCGTGTTCTGGTCCACGAGAATGCCGACCGTGCCGCCTTCGCGGAGAATTTTTAGCATGGCGCGCGCCGAATTGTTTTTGTCGATGGGCTGATTGCCGGAAGCGCAGCGGTAGTGGTTGACCAGGCCGTCTACGCGCTCGTTATCCAGCGGACGCACCAGGAAATGCAATGGGTTGCCGTAAAGCGCTTGCGCAAAGGGCGCCAGCTCCCATGCTCCGGTGTGACCGGTGAGGAAGAGCACGCCTTTGCCGCGGCGGCGGGCGGCGTCGAAATTTTCGTAACCCTCGAGCAGGACGATGCGCTCGATATTCGCGGGCGTATAGCGGGGAAAGTGCGCGAACTCGGCGGCCATCCAGCCCATGTGCCGCACCAGGCTGCGGATCACTTTGCGGCGCTGCGCGTCGCTCCAATCAGGAAACGCGATGCGCAGATTGACGATGGCCGCGCGTTGCAGCGGCGGGCGCAGAAAATAGGCGAGGCGGGCGATGGCCGCTCCGGTGACGCGGGCGACCGGGCGTGGCAGTGCGCCCAGCGACTTCAGCGCGGTCCAAGCAGCCACGTATTCGAGCCGGCGGCGCATGACGGAGGCGCTATCGTAGCAGGGGCAGGGGAGAGGGAGTAGGGAGAGCGCGGCAGAGCCGCAACCAAAGGAGAGGCCGCGGCGGCGCGGAGTGGAAGGCAAAAGGAAAAAGGAAAAAGGAAAAAGGAAAAAAGGAAAAGCGAACAACACTCGAAATTCGTCGTGGCCCTACAAAGATTTCAACGTTAGTCAGTACAGGGGACGCGCAAGAATTGCGGGGCCAAGGTGGTTCGGGTTT
Source organism: Candidatus Acidiferrales bacterium (assembly GCA_050747305.1). Classification (GTDB taxonomy): domain Bacteria; phylum Acidobacteriota; class Terriglobia; order Acidiferrales; family UBA7541; genus JBOGNS01. The sequence goes on from JBOGNS010000435.1 coordinate 4,632, forward strand.
TGTCAGAAGGAAGAAGGCAGTACACTGGCGGGCCGTGCTGAACGATTCTGCGCAACAACCAGGAAGCGAGCCATCGGGCAAGGCAGAGATCTTGTGGCTGGCATTGACGCTGGTGGTGCTGCACTTCTGCGTCTTCTACCGGTTGGATGCCATCGGCCTCACGGGGCCGGACGAGCCGCGCTACGCCGCCATCGCGCGAGAAATGGCAGAAAGCGGCGACTGGGTCACGCCCCGCCTGCACGGCCAGCCGTGGTTCGAGAAGCCTGCGCTCTACTATTGGGATGCGGCGCTGCGTTACAAAATCTGGGGCAACACAGAATTCTCGGCGCGCAGCCCCTCGGCCGCCGCGGCGGCGGCCACGACGCTGGTGCTCGGCTGGCTGGCATTGCAGGTCTACGGGTGGCAGGCGGCTGCGGTGGTGATGCTTCTCTTCCCTACCACCGTGGCGGTGGTGGGATTTGGGCGCGCGGCGACCACCGACATGCTCTTCGCGACGTCGCTGGCAATGGCCATGACGGCTGCTGCGCGCATCGTGTTGCTCGGGCCCCGCACCACTGTCGCGGCAGTCGCCGCAACCGACGCAGCAGAACAATCGCCAGGACTTTACCTCTGGATTGAGCGGCTATGGCGCTGCGGCTTTGGCGCCGCGCTGGGCCTGGCGGCGCTGGCCAAAGGGCCTGCGGCGCTGGTGCTAGCCGGCGGCAGCGTCGGATTGTGGATGTTGGTGACGCGCCGGTGGAAGGATGGATGCCGGCTGCTGCACCCGCTGGCGGTGTTGTCCTTCATGGTCGTCGCACTGCCGTGGTACGTGCTGTGCGCGATGCGCAACCCGGAATTTGTGGACGTGTTTCTGATTGCGCACAATTTTCAGCGTTACCTGACTCCGGTGTTCCGTCATGAGCAGCCGTTCTGGTTTTTTGGCCCTATCCTCCTCTTGGGTTTCGTGCCGTGGACGCCGCTGTTGGTGGCCGTGGTTTATGACGCGGTGGCCCTGCTGCGCAAGCGCGCGTGGACGTATTCAGCGTCGTTGTTCGTCGCCTGCTGGGTGATCTTCCCGGTTGTGTTCTTCAGTCTCTCGAAGTCGAAACTGCCCGGCTACGTGTTGCCGGCGATTCCGGCGCTGGCGCTGCTGTTAGCGCGCACCCTGAGCAAACGAATGGAGGCGCGCCGGCACATCGCGCGGTGGCTGCAATTCGCCATCAGCGCCGTGCTACTGCTTCTCGCAGCGGGAACGCTGCTGCCCAGCACGGCAGCGCAACTGCCTGGAGTGACGCTAAACGCTTTGCGGCTGCTCGCACTGCTTGGAGGAGCGGGGGCAATGCTCGTTGCGGTTTTCGCCTGGCAGAGGCAAAACTTGCGCGGCGTGGCCGCTGCCGCGATCACGGTGGCGGCGCTGGCGGCAGCGATCACGACCACGCTGCTTCCCGCAATGGATCCGCACATCAGCGCCCGCGCGGCGGCGCGGCGCGTGCTTGAGGCGCAGGCGCAGGGCGGAGGAGATGTCGCGGTCCACAAGCTCCATCGCGCATGGCACTATGGCCTGAACTACTACTTGAAACGCGATGTGCCGGCGTGGAGTTGGGGCGACGAGGCACGGTTGGTCGTCACTAGTGAGGCCGGCCTCGCGGATTTGGAGGCGCAAGGGAAGGTGGCCTACGTGCTTGACCGTGTTGCGCGGCAGGCAATCATCATTCGACTGCGGGAGCAAGCTCCCGCAGGGGAGAACGGCGGCAAGCCGCCGCACTCCACAGCATCGCCGCTTGAAGGGCACTGATGCCTAACGGCGCGACGGCGGCGCGGCCGGCGGCAGATGCTGGAGGAAAAAGCTCAACAATTGGGATTCGTACTCCTTCTTTTCCTGCTCCGGCAAAACCGGATAGTCGGTGCGAGGGAACACGGCTTGCGCGCGCGGTTCCGGCGCCCGCAAGAAAAGCTGGAGGGTGGCATCGGCCAATGCGGCATCCTCTCTTCCCTGGATAAAGAGCTTCGGGGTCTGCGTGAGGGCGGCAACGCGAGAGGCGAGCGGCGGCTGGTTGCGCGACGCCCAGTTGAGCAGCCGGTAGCCAAGCTGGGAAAAGTAAGCCACCAGCGGAATCGCGGCTGTGCCGCTACGCCCTACCTGGAGGCTGACGAAATCGGCCGGCTGATCGTAAACCGAGTCGGCGGCCACGGCTTTCACCCGCGGGTCGGAAGCGGCAGCCGCCAGCGCCGCGTAGCCGCCCATGTCGGTGCCCCAAAGGCCGAAGCGGGTATTGTCGAGATCGCTGCGGCGGGAGAGCTCGTCGATGGCCGCCAGCAAGGTGGCCGTTTCGCGCGGGCCCAGGGTGGTATTGCCGTCATGCGACCCATGGCCGCCAAAATCGAACACGAACACGTTGTACTGGTGTTCCTGAAGCGGCGTGATGAGCGTCAGCAGGTCGGAGCGCTGCCGTCCGTAGCCGTGGCACAGGATGATCACCGGCGCGGTGCTCAGGCCGGGGAAGAGCCAGCCGTCCTGCGCGCGGCCGCCGGGCGGCGTGAACGAAACCACGTCCGGCGGTGACAGCATTTCCTTAAGGTCCACGGCGGAAGCGCCACGATCCGGCCACAGTATGCCGTGCAGCACGAAGCCGGAAATCGCCAGGAGCAAGAGGAGGGAAAGCAGCAGCAGAACGACAGCGGTAAGAAAGAGTTTGCCCGTGGTGGTGCGGGAGTCGCGGAGATCGTCGAGAAAGTCCATTCGCAGTGAACCGTCGAGGGCTGCCGCGCGCTGTTAACAACCGTTCAGCTAACACTCCCAAGCGGAAACGGCGCATCTTATCATATCCATTGCCTTGAGGAGGCAGCCTTCGCCGCTGCGTGCTGTGCGCAGTTGGGCAGCGTGGCTGGAGGCGGGCTGTGGGCAGGGCTATAATTCCGCAGGCTGCAATGAACCCCGCACTGCGCACGGTGGAACTGCGTCAAGCCTCGTCCCGGCAGATGGAGCCGCTGTTTGCCGAGGAGCGCCGGCTGTGGCTCGATCAGTTGCACTGGGACTACCGGCCTTCGATTCAGCTCATCAGCAAGTTCATCGACGCCAAGTCGCTGTGCGGTTATGCGGCGTTTACAGGCGGCGAAGCGGTCGGCTACGGCTTTTACATCGTGGAGGAAACCAAAGGCCTGATTGGCGGGCTGTACGTGACGCCGAAATGCGATCCGGCGGAAACCGGCAAGTATATTCTGGGCCAGATCCTGGCCTCGATGCGCGCAGCGCCGGGGCTGCGGCGCATCGAGGCGCAATTGATGCCCTTTGGCGCGCCGCTGGACCACGCGTTTGTGGGCGAGAATTTCCGGCTGCATCCGCGGCAGTTCATGCTGCTGCCGCTGAAGGAGTGGAGCGGCGACTGCACGCCGGTGGCCCGCAACCTGCGCATCGAGCGCTGGGACGACCGCTACTTCGAGCCGTGCGCGCGGCTGATTTACGCCGCGTATGCCGGCCACGTGGATAGCGCGATCAACGATCAGTATTGCAGCGAGGGCGGCGCGCTGAAATTCCTGAAGAATATTGTTTTGTTGCCGGGGTGCGGGCAGTTTCGCGCGGATGCGTCGTTTGTGGTGCGGCCGGCGGCGAGCGACCGGCTGGTGGCCGCCGTGCTCACGTCCTGCGTTTCGCACGGCGTCGGGCACACCACGCAGATTTGCGTCCTGCCGGGATATCAAGGACAGGGGCTCGGCAAACGCCTGATGGCCGCTTCCGTGCAAGCTTTGCGCGCCAGCCGCTTCCACGCGCTGTCCCTCACCGTCACCTCCGCCAACACCACCGCCGTCCGCCTCTACGATCGCCTCGGCTTTCAAACCCTGAAGACTTTCTCGGCGGCAGTCTGGCAAATCTGAATGCTCCCCTCGTTGACTCCTGAAGAGGAGGGCGTCTATGATCCTGCAAGTCTCTTCAAGCCAAAGTTATTTCCCAGGCAGGAGGCCCATAATGGCCATCGGCCTTTACGAGAAAGTTGGGGGACGGTCGAAAATCCAGGAAATCGTGACCCGCTTCTATGATCGCGCGCTGGCCGATCCCTCCCTTCGCCATTTTTTTGAAAGGGCGGACATGGATGGCCTGCGCACGCGTCAGAGCATGTTTCTTTCCATGCTGTTGGGGGGAAGGCGTACTTATGGAGGGCGTGATATTCGCGAAGCCCACGCCGAGTCGCGAGCGCGCGGTTTGAACGAAACTCACTTCGACTTGCTGATGGAACACTTTCGCGTGGCTCTCACCGAGTCGGGCGTCGGCGAGGAAGCCGTGGCGGAAACCCTTGCGCTGCTGGAAGGAACCCGCAATGACGTGCTCGGAAGGTAGAGCCGCGTTCTATTTACGCGCGCGGTCTTTCAACAGGCCTTTCAGCTCGGACATGAATTCGCGGATGTCTTTGAAGTCGGAATAGACGGAGGCGAAGCGGACGTAGGCGACTTTATCGAGCTTGCGCAGGCGCTGCATCAGCAGGTTGCCGATTTCCGTGGTGGTGACTTCGCGGTCTTGCGCTTCCATCACGGCGCGTTCCACTTCATCCACCAGCGATTCCAATTTGGCGGTAGGCACGGGGCGCTTCTCGCAGGCTTTGAGCAGGCCTTGTAGCAGCTTTTGGCGGTCGAAGCGTTCGCGGCGCCCGTCTTTCTTCACCACCATGTAGGGAATCTCGTCGATGCGTTCATAGGTGGTGAAGCGGCGCTGGCACTTGAGGCATTCGCGGCGACGGCGGATGGTGTCGCCGGTGCGCCCTTCGCGCGAGTCGATCACCTTATCGTCGAGATGGCCGCAGAAGGGACATTTCATGGCAGTGTGAGGATCCGTGACGAGTGATGAGTGACGAGTGACTGCATTTTGACAGAAGGAAGTAAGGAGGTGAGGAGGTAAGGAAGTGAGGATAACCACAAAGCTCTCACTCTTCGCGTCGTCACTTGCGCACCTCTTCGCTTCCTCACTTCATTCAATTCCGGCGCCCGGCTCGCGGGAGCAAGCTCCCGCTTCCTAGAACGGCGGCAAGCCGCCGCACTCCATACTTAGCTTTCGGCGTCAGAGCGCGCGATGCGGCGCAGCTCGCTCATGGACCAGCCTTCGTGCACCAGCAGCGGGACACCCGCCAATGTGGAGCCGGCAAAGGTAATCAGCCAGATCACTATGGCGGCCACCAGCGCCGGGCCACTTTCTACCCCAAGAAACAGAGTAAAAGCAATGTAGGAGGCCACCTGCGAGCCGCCGCCAACGCCGGGCAGTTGCA
>JBOGNS010000436.1:0-2000 GCA_050747305.1 Candidatus Acidiferrales bacterium
CTTGGGAAGTCCTCGCCTATTAGCGGGATAAGCTGTGGATAAACTGTGGAAAGTTATTCCGTCGCGATTAACCCTTGTGGCAGTTCGGGCACTGCTTGGCTTCGAAATTATCGGCGGTGACGGTGAACATGTTGTTGCACTGGATGCAGACGCGATGGATCACCGGCTTAGCCTTATCGCCGGGCTTCAGCTCGGTAGCAGTGCCGTGTTTGGTCGCGTCGCTCATAACGAGATTGTAGCAGAGTGCGCAAGGCCTGCTGCTTGGTGTACTCAATTTGAGAACAAACGTACTCAAATTGAGAACAGGCAGCTCAGTGCAGGGCACGGACGCCTTTGGAGGTGGCGGCGATGATGGCGGTGACCACGAAGGCGAAGCCGCTGGAGAGCGCGAGGGCGGTGGGCGCGTCCCAGCGTTCGGCGAGCGCGCCGATGAGCAGGCTGCCCAGGGGCGTAAAGCCGAGGAAAGCCATGGTGTGCATGCTGAGCACGCGGCCGCGCAGCGCATCGGGGACTTGGGTTTGAATCAGGCTGTTCACGGTGGCCACCGACGATACCGCCGAGAAGCCCACGGCAGTCATCAGCAGCCAGGAAAGCACCACGTTGCGCGAGAAGCAAAACAGCAGAATGGCGGCGAAGAACACCAACGCGGCGTTCAGCACCAGCGGGCCGCGCCGCTGGTGCGACTTCTGCTGCGCGAGAAAAATTCCGCCGGCCAGCGCGCCCACACCCGCCGCCGCCGTCAGGTAACCCAGGCCCGTAGCGCCCACGGCAAGGACGTCAACCGCAAAAATCGGCATCATCACCAAGTAGGGCAAGCCGAAGGTGCTGACCAGCGCCACCAGCAGCACCAGCACGAGCACCGTGCGGTGCGTCCACACATAGCGAAAGCCTTCCAGCATGTCGGCGCGCAGGCGCATCTCGGCATTGCTGTGCCGCGCAGGAAAGCGCGTGTGCCACAGCACGAACAGCAGGGCTACGTAACTGAGCGCATTCAGAAAAAAGCACATGGCTACCCCGACGGCGGCAATAGCAAAGCCGGCGAGCGGAGGTCCAACAGCGCGGGAGAGGTTGAATTGGATGGAGTTGAGGGCGATGGCGTTCAGCGTGTCTTGCTGGTCCACGAGATCACGCACCGCCGCCTGATAGGCAGGCGCGTTGAGCGCCATGGTGGTGCCGGCGAGAAATGCCAGGATGAGGATCGCTTCCACATTGATGCGGCCGGTCCACGTGAGCCCGGCGAGGATCAGCGCCAGCAGCATCATGGTGGACTGCGTCAACAGCAGCATGCGGCGGCGCGCGGTGCGGTCGGCCAGCACGCCGGCGGGGAGGGAAAAAATCAGCGCCGGGATTTGCTGCGCGAAGCCCACCAGTCCGAGCAGGAGAGGAGAGTTGGTGAGCTGCCACACCAGCCAGCCCTGCGCCATATTTTGCATCCACGAGCCGACGTTGGAGACGAAGTTGCCCGCCCAGAAAAAGCGATATTGCGGGTGGCGCAGCGCGCGGAACCAGCCGCGCTCCGGCGCCAGCAGGTCGAATGGGATGCGCGGCCCCGGGGCCTCCGGGGTTTCTACGGAATCGACGCGGATTTTCGATTCATCCATCGGCGAGGTCAGGCGGCTTGGCCCTCCAGCATTTGACGGACGCGGAGCACGATTTCGCTCACGCGCAGCGGCCGGCGCATCAGCACGGCGCGCGGCGGCAACTGCGGAGTATCGCTGATGCGTGAAACCACGGCGAGCAGCGCGGCATTGCGGGTGAGCGCCGCCGCCGCGGGGTTGCTGGCGTTTGCAGTGGAGGCGTCGAGCACAACCAGGTCAGGCCCAGCGCTTGCCTCGGCGTGTCGCGCCGCGTCGCCCAGCGATGCGAAGCCGAGTGCCTCGATGCCTTGCTCGAGCAGTTCAGCGCGCAGCGCGCCGCGCAGCTTCCAGTCCTCGCCAATGATGAAAACCGTTGGCATGGTCAGTGCAGCAAACGGAGAAAGCCTTGCGGCTCGCGGGAGT
>JBOGNS010000437.1:0-5713 GCA_050747305.1 Candidatus Acidiferrales bacterium
GTTCTGGGAGCCCTACGACCACACGCCCGCAAGCTACGGCCGCCTGCGCCCGGTGATGTCGCCGGAAGGCAATCTCCAGCGCCTGATGATGGGCGCCGACCGCGCCGGCTTCACCATCACCGTGCACGCCATCGGCGACTGGGCCAATCACATCCTGCTCGACACTTACCAGCGCGTGCTGGCGCAAAATCCGCCGCGCGAGCGCCGCCATCGCGTGGTGCACGCGCAAGTGGTGGACCCTGCCGACCTGCCGCGCTTCGGCGCCCTCGGCCTGATCGCCGAGGTACAGCCTTACCATTGCACCGACGACATGCGCTGGATGGAAGAGCGCATCGGCGCCCGCTCGCGCTTCGCCTACACGTTTCGGTCACTGGAGCGCAGCGGCGCGGTGATGTCGTTTGGCTCCGACTGGCCCGGCACCAACGCCTCCTATTACCCCATCAACCCGCTGATGGGCATCTACGCCGCCGTCACGCGCCAAACCCTCAAAGGCGAGCCGGCCGCCGGCTGGTTCCCCGCCGAGCGCGTCAGCATGGAAGAGGCCGTGCGCTGGTTCACCATCAACAATGCCTGGGCCACCTTCGAAGAAGACTCCCGCGGCTCCATCAAAGCTGGCAAGCTCGCCGACCTCGTCGTGCTCGACCGCGACATCTTTTCCCGCCCGCCCCGCGAACTCCTCGAAACCAAGGTGCTCTACACCATCCTCGACGGCAAAATTATTCATGAGCATAAACCTTAAGCTGGCCGGAAACCTCACCAGCAATGCCGTGCGCGTACGTCGCGTCTCGCACGGCGGCGCCGAGCGAATCTCCTAACCTCTGCGCCCTTCCCATTTTCATGTCGGTTCACCGTCATGAGCCACTGTGTTAAGGTTTCCTTGCTTCCCTGCGCAGGTTGCGCCTCATGATTGGCCGCACGCTTTCGCACTATCGCATTGTCGAGAAGCTCGGCGCAGGCGGCATGGGTGTGGTCTATCGCGCGCGCGACGAGCGCCTGGAGCGCGATGTGGCAGTGAAAGTCCTGCCCGCCAGCGCGCTGGCCGACGACGCCACCCGCGGCCGTTTCCGCAAAGAAGCACTTGCGCTCTCGCGCATGAACCATCCCAACATCGCGGTGGTCCACGATTTCGACTCGCGCGACGGCGTCGATTTCATCGTGATGGAGTGCGTGCCCGGCGCCTCACTCGCCGAGAAATTCACTGGCCACCCCATTCCGGAGAGAAACGCCGCCGCGATCGGCCAGCAGATTGCCGCAGCGCTAGAAGAGGCGCACGAGCACAACGTGATCCACCGCGATCTCAAGCCGGGCAACGTAATGGTCACGCCGAAGGGTCAGGCCAAGGTGCTCGACTTCGGCCTGGCCCGCATGTTGCACCCCGCCACGGATGAGGCGCCCACTGCCAGCCTCAGCCTGCTGGGCGCTGTAGGCACGCTACCTTACATGGCGCCGGAGCAGGTGCGCGGCGAGCCCGCCGACGCTCGCACTGACATTCACGCGCTCGGCTGCATCCTTTATGAAATGGCCACGGGCCGGCGGTTGTTTGCAGCGAAGCCCGTCACCGAGCTAATGCGCACCATCCTGGACGAGCCGCCCGCACCGCCGCGCAGTCTCAATCGCAGCCTTTCCCCCGAGTTGGAGCGAATCATCCTGAAGTGCCTCGAGAAAGATCCGGGCGACCGCTACCAATCGGCCCGCGAATTGGTGGTGGATCTGCGCCGCTTCTTGCAGCCTTCCGGGGCGGCCGCGCCAGTGTCGCGAATCGCGCGCCGTCGGTGGCTGTGGCGTATTGGTGCGGCCGCGCTTCTGCTGGCTACGCTGTTCGGCTTGGACTTGGGCGGGGTACGCAGCCGTTGGTTCGGCGGGACCGCAGCGCCCCGGGAAATACGTTCGCTGGCTGTGCTGCCACTGGGGAATCTCTCGCGTGATGCAGATCAGGATTACTTCGTGGATGGCATGACCGATGCCCTCACCACCGAGCTGTCCAAGATACGCGAACTCAAGGTCAAGTCGCTGGCCTCGGCCATGCGCTTCAAGAACACAGAGCAGCCCATTCCCGAAATCGCGCGCGCTTTGGGTGTGGATGCGGTGCTTAGCGGCTCGGTGCTGCACGTCGGCAACCGCGTCCGCATCAGCGCACAGTTGATTGACGCGGCCAGCGACACGCACCTTTGGGCCGAGGAGTACGAACGCGACATCAGTGACGTGCTCAAGCTTCATCACGACGTCGCGCGCTCCGTCGCCGGGCAGATTCGGCTGGCCCTCGCCACGGAGCACCGCTCCAACCTTGCCGCGGCGCGCTCCATCAATCCGGCGGCTTACGAGGCTTACCTGCGCGGCCGCGACCTGTGGCGGGCCAGGACGGTTCAGAGCCTGCGCGATTCCCTGGCCTTTTTTGAGCGCGCTGTCGAAATTGATCCCGGGTACGCTCCCGCTTACTTCGGCCTTGCCGACGCCTATAGTTCCCTCGTGGGGTATGGCGTTCTGCCGCCCTTGCAGGGATACCCGAAAGCCAAAACCGCTGCGCTGCGGGCTCTGGAGCTGGACGACACATTGGCCGAAACGCACGCTTCGCTGGGCAACTTAGCCAGCGCGGCCGACTGGGACTGGCAGGAAGCGGAGCGGCACTTCCGCCGCGCCATCGAATTGAATCCCAGCTACGCCAACGCCCACGCGTGGTATGCGGGACTGCTTACCAACCTAGGGCGGTTCGAGGAGGCTCTCCCCCACAGCCAGCAGGCCCGCGAGCTGGACCCGCTTTCTCCTGCCACCGACCTCGCGTTGGGCAAGCTCTACTATTATTCGCGCCGGTTCGAGGATGCTGCGCGGGAATTCCAAAGAACGATCACTCGCCACCCCGACTATTTCATTGCCCCCTTTTATCTCTCCTTGGCCGCATACAATTCGGGCGATGCTAGGAAGGCTATTGAGGTGCTTGAACCCCGCGCGCTGGAAGCGGATATCCCAGAACTCAAGATGGGCCTGGCGACTTACTATGCCGCCGTCGGCCGCAAGGCGGAAGCGGACTCGCTGCTCGCCATCCTGCTCAAGGAAAAACAGGTGGGCAGCCTGCCCGCGTTCATTCTCATTGCGCCTTACGTGGGGTCGAAGCAATACGATCGCGCCTTGGACTGGATGGAGCAAGCCTACCAGGAACGGAACTGGCAGTTGACATTCATTGGCGTCGAGCCGCTCTTCGACCCGCTGCGCTCCCACCCACGGTTCCAGGCCCTGCTGAAGCGCATGAACTTCCCGCCGAAATGAACTCTGTGGAGGCGAATCGTGGGCAGAACCAAAGTTCGCAAAGGTTCAAGGCCAAAGCCACATCGCGGGGCTGCATCGAAACGAACAAACGGCAACGCGGCTTTGCGGGATCATGTGGCGAAATTGCTCACGAGCAGCGAAGCGCATCTGAATTTTGACGACTCCATTGCCGGTTTCGCGCCGGCGCAGCGCGGCATTCGCCCGCCCGGCGCGGCGCACACCGCGTGGCAATTGCTCGAGCACCTGCGCATCTGCCAATGGGACATCCTGGAATTCAGCCGCAACCCCAAGCATGCCTCGCCCGCCTGGCCCGACAACTACTGGCCCGCCACCGACGCCCCGCCGAACGAGGAAGCGTGGGATCACAGCATCGCCGCCTTCCACGCCGACTTGCGCGCCATGACCAAGCTCATCGCCGACCCGCACCGCGACCTCTACGCACGCATCAACCATCCCGACGCCGAAGCCAAGCACACCCTGCTCCGCGAAGCGCTCCTGCTCGCCGACCACAACGCCTACCACATCGGCCAGCTCGTCCTCCTCCGCCGCCTCCTCACGTAGGGGCGGGCCCCCGTGCCCGCCCCTTCTTGCACTGCGGGAGCGAAGTCCCCGCTTTGCTTTATTTGCGGTGACGCCCGTGGCGCTCGGAGAGACCGACTACATGGAGGTTGCTACTGCGGCGAGGCCGCCTGCCTCTGCGCCGGCGGGTAAGGCGCCAGCCATTTCTCGAGGATCGGCTGCGTATCCACTCCCGTCGCTTCCTGAAAAATTGCGGGCAACTCCTCAATGCGGAAGGCGCGGCGCTCGCGCCGGCTCCACTTCACCAGATGCCGCAGCGCATCGCGCAGCCGCTTCTGCCCGTTGGTGCTGGCGCGGATGTAGTCGTCCATCTCCGCGGCCATCAGACCGCCGCGCGAATAAGTGGCGCGGCCGAGGCGAAAATCCTCCGCGTACCGCGTGGAAGCGATGCGCGAAAGCTCCACCAGCGGCAGCCGCAGCATGAATGGGGGCACCTCCGTCAGCGTTGCACGAAATCGGTGTTGCACCCAACGACCGCGAAAAACGCCCGCCTGGTCGTGCTGCGCGTCAGCCAGCGCATCCATCGCCGCATACTGCGCAAAGCCTTCGCTGAACCAGATGGTGTCCAGCACCGGCGCTGTCTCCCACAGGTGCGGGAAGTAACCGGCTCCGTAGGCGCGCTTGGGTATCCAGGCGTGCGCAAAGTGATGCGCGAAAATACTGCGCGTGCGCGACACCTGAGGCGCCGCGGTTTCCGCGCGCAACCCAGACTCGTGGTCCAAATAAAATGTCGCGCTGTTGAGGTGCTCCATGCTGAAGAAATAGCGGTGCCGCTCGCTCACCGGCTTCAGCAGCTCCATGTGTACCGTGTAGTGCAGGAAGTCGGGCGCGCCGAAATAATCCAGGATGCGTTCCAGCGTGACTTCCGCTTCCGCCGTGATGCGCGCCATGTCCGCCGGCCCTTCGCCGTACACCGCCACAAACAGCGGCACATCCGCCGCGTCTCCATTGGCCTCGGTGCGCCGCAATTCGAATTTCGGACCCAGCAGAAGCTGCGAATCCGCCAGCGCGTAAAAATCGCTCGCCGTGGCGGTCGCGTTGCCCACCGCCGCCGGGGCTTGCGGCGCAAGCGTGGTGAATGCCGGCCAGCCTTCCGGCGCGCTGATTTCCAGCTTGATCGACTTGTCCTCGTGCCCTTCGATGTAGCCGAACACCGAGTAACCGAGAATGCCAGCATAGCCCGGCCGCACCTTCGAGGTATCCGCCGCGCTTAAAATGTCGCGCTCCATCGCCGCCAGATCCACTTCATACTCCACGCGCCCCAGCGTTACGCCGCCGATGGGCGGCGGCTCCAGCCGCCAGCGTGGCGCGTCTTCCGGCGCCACAGGGCGCTCCGCGCCGGCCGCAGTGCTGTCCCGAGCTTCGCGTTCCACCTTGAACGGTGTGCCGGTCGTGCTGAACGCATGCAACTCGCGCACGTAGCGGTCATACGGCTGCTCGCCATATCCCATGGGCACGGCGCGCGGCATCACAAACGTCGCGCGGCCCGGCGCGACGCCGGTGCACTGTAGGCTGACCTGCACGGTGCTCGCGCCATCCGTGGCATAGGCCAAGTGATACCTGCACGGCGTTTCCGGTGGCGGAGGCGCGAGCGGCGGGCTCGACTGCGCCTGCACCGCGGCCGCGCTCGCCATCATCAGCAGCGCAAGGCGGGCGCAGGTCCGCGGCGCCTCGCGCAGAAGGGAGAAGAAGCGTGCTGCAAGTCTCATCTCGCGCATGTTAGGTGCGCCCACGCGCCAAGTAAAGCTGGTCGCGCGACGCTGTTTCCCCATAGGAAATGACGGAGAATGCGCGCAAAGGTTAGAGCCGGTGTAGCGGCGACCTTTAGGTCGCCACTTCCGAATTCACTGCGCAACCTGTGGCGACCTAAAGG
>JBOGNS010000438.1:0-4900 GCA_050747305.1 Candidatus Acidiferrales bacterium
GGTATTCCTGGCGCTCGCGTCCGGTTTCGTTGGCTTGATACATTTTGTAACTAACCGCGTAAGTCAATGATTCACTTTTGTTTAGAGGTTTCGATACACCGGGGGAGGGGATACGCTCCGCAGTCAATCTACCGAGCCGCCCTCGGGTAGCGGTGGCGGAGGGCGTGCCAGCGGATGCGAAACAAAGCGGCGAACAAGCCCAACCCATCACTCAACACGCGCACCTTGGTGGCGGGGTCGGGCGACCAGCGCACCGGCACTTCGCGGATGCGCAGCCCGTGGCGCTTCGCCAGAAACAAAATCTCCGGGTCGAAGGCAAAGCCTTCGATGCGCTGCTGCTCGAAAATAATTCGCGCGCGCTCGGTGACAAACGCCTTGAAGCCGCACTGCGTATCCACGAAGGGCAGCCCCGTCACCACCTGCACGGCTTTGTTGAACGCGATGCCGGCCAGCTCGCGCCGCCGCGACTGGTGTACTTCGATCAGCGACCGGTCCACCGCGCGCGACCCAATCGCCACCTCGCAACTTTCCAGCGCGGCCAGCAGCTTGTCCGCCTCCTCAATCGGCGCGGACAGGTCCGCATCGGTAAAGAGCGAAAGCCGGCCGCGCGCCGCCAGCATCCCCGTGCGTACTGCGTAGCCCTTGCCGTGGTTGCGCGAGCCGGTGGTCAGCAGGTAAAGCAGCGGGAACTGGTCGCGAAACTGGTAGACCGCCGCGGCGGTGCCGTCGGTGGATGCGTCGTCCACCACGATCACCTCCACGTGCAGCCCGCGCGCCTCCACCCAATCGCGGATCAGCGGCAGCGTAATCGGCAGGCGCCGCTCTTCGTTGTAGGCGGGAATGATGATGGAAAGCTCGGGCGCGATCGCGCTCGTTGCAGAAATGTGCCGGCTGGAAGCCGGCGGTACGGGCGCGCTACTCATCGCTCCACGACGGCCCGTCCCAGCCGTGCTCGCCCACCAGCGGCACGAAGCGGCAGTAGTGCAGCGTCTCTCGCGTGGTGCGCCCGTCGCGCTTGCGCACCAGCAGACACTCCTGTTGCTGCGCCTCGCCAACGGGAATCACCATGCGCCCGCCTTCCGCAAGCTGGTCGGCGAGCGGCTGTGGGATGCGTGGCGCCGCCGCCGTCACCAGGATCGCCTCGAACGGCGCAAATTCCGGCAAGCCCAGTGTGCCGTCGCGATGGTGCACGGTGACATTCGCGTAGCCGAGCCGCGCCAGCCGCTCGCGCGCAATTTCTGCCAGCGCCGCGCTGCGCTCGATGGAATGCACCTCGCGCGCCAGCAGCGACAGCAGCGCTGCTTGATAGCCTGACCCGGTGCCGATCTCGAGCACGCGCTCTTCGCCCGCAAGCTCCAGCGCGTCGGTCATCGCCGCCACCATGAACGGCTGCGAAATCGTCTGCCCTTCGCCGATGGCCAGCGGGCTATCTTCATAGGAAAGGGCGCGCAGTTCCTCAGGCACAAAGTCATGTCGCGGCACACTGCGCAGCGCGTCCAGCAGCCGCGGCGTCGCGATGCCGCGCTTGCGGATCTGCTTCTCGACCATCGCCTCGCGCATCTCGGCGAACGCCGCTTCCGTCAGTTGCGCGCGCCGCGCTGCGCCATTGCCTGCGGTGTCCATGGTGAAGAATCGCGAAGCCCGAAACAAGTTGGCAAGCCCGCCCTCATCATAGCACCGCGGTAGGACAGACCTCCCGGTCTGTCCGCTTTGTCTCTCGGCGTTGTGTCCGCTTTGCATGTAGCGGCGGGTTCCCGAGTTTGGAAGCCGGCACTTTTTTTCTCGAAGCTGCCTGGTCGGAGCAATCAAGACGAGCGTTTCCATAACGGTGCAAACGGGTGAAAATGCATTGTGAAACAAGCGGACAGGCCGGGAGGCCTGTCCTACGCCGGCTGCAAATGGCGCTCCCAGGCGCGCGTAGCGAGGATTTCGCCCACTTGCGCTATGGCGAAATCAATCTCTTCATCCTTATTATAGAAGTGCGGCGACATGCGAATGCCCGCGCGCGGGCGATAGTCCACCAAAATGTCGCGCGCCAGCAGTTCGCGACACACTTCCTGCGCGTGCGGGCAATCGATCGAGACAGTGCCGCCGCGCTGCGCCGGGTCCTGTGGCGTGTTCACGCGCCAGCCGCGCGTCATCGCCAGGTCCATCAGCCGCGCGGTGTACCGCTGCGACTTCGCGCGAATTTTTTCCACGCCGATTTTCGCGATGATCTCCAGCCCCGGCTGCGCCGCGTGCAGCGCCGGGATGTGCGTGGTGCCGTTCATGTAGCGGAAGGAATCTTCCCGCGCGTCCACCGCGCCGGTTTCGAAATCGAATGGCCGCTTGTGCGCGAACCAGCCCAGCAGCATCGGCTTGAGCTTCGCGCGCAAATCTTCGCGCACGTACAAGTAGCCGACGCCCGGCCCGCCGCACAGCCACTTGAGCACGCCGCCGACAGCGAAATCCGCGCCCAGCTCGCGCACATCGAGCGGCACGGTGCCGGCAGCCTGGAACACGTCGAGGATCACGTGCGCGCCCACTTTGTGCGCGCGCTCGATGATGGCTTTGGCATCCACGATGTACGCGCTGCGAAACAGCACATGACTGATGGGTACCAGCAGCGTGCGCTCATCAATCGCTGCGAGGAATTTTTCCAGCGGCAATGTAATCCCGTCCTCGCTCTTCACCGTTTCGATGCGCGCGCCGCGCCGCGCCTGCTCGT
The DNA here is from genome assembly GCA_050747305.1 of Candidatus Acidiferrales bacterium. Taxonomy (GTDB): domain Bacteria; phylum Acidobacteriota; class Terriglobia; order Acidiferrales; family UBA7541; genus JBOGNS01. The sequence goes on from JBOGNS010000438.1 coordinate 2,708, forward strand.
GGTAGAAATACTGGATCGACGGGAACTCCATATCCACCATCACCACTTTGTTGCGCCCCGAAGCGTTGAAGTCGAAGCACGAAGCGATGATCCCCTGGGTGATGGTGACGTTCTGATGCACCGAGCATTCGCCCGGCCGCGCGCCAATAATGCCGCCGATCTGATCCGCCACTGTGCTCGCCAGCCCCCACCACTCTTCTTCCCACGCGCGCACACCGCGCGTCGCCCACGTCTCCGCGTAGTGCGCCATGCGCTCGCGCACCCCGCGCGGCATCGCGCCCAGCGAATTGCTGATCATGTACGTGGTGCGCTCCAGAATCGGAAACTCGCTTCGCCACTTCAGCAGCTCATTCATAATTCACCCAAAGTAGCACAGTTGAAACACAAGGTGCATTGCCACTCCCTTATGCGCCTCGCTGTCCATTCCTTCTGCTATGATTGCGCTATGGCCGTTCGCTACATTCTCAGCGGGTATGTCGAGCAGGCTCTTTCTCAAGCGGTTTACGAAAAGCTTGAGGACGGCTCCTACGCCGCACGCGTCCCTGCCTGTAAGGGCGTGCTTGCTTTTGCCGGCTCGCAACAAGACTGTGAAGTGGAACTCCGCTCCACGCTGGAAGATTGGATCCTCGTTGGCCTTAAGCTCAAGCATCCACTTCCCGTCATCGCGGGTAAGCTGTAGCCAACTAGCGGAGAATTAGCGCCGCTGCAGCCGCGCCCAAGCAAAGTAGCAGAGGGAGATCACGACCAGCCAAGGCAGACCGGCGAGCAGCGTGATTTTCATGCCCGGCACCCACCAAGTGGAAATCGTCACTGCGCTGAGACACGCAAGTCCTGCCGCAGAAGCCCACGGATACCATGGCGCGCGATAGGCCGCCGGGCCGTGATACGCGCGACGGAACCGCAGGTGCGTGACGAAAACCAGCAGCCACGCGTACAATCCGCCAAAGAGCGCCGCGCCCAGCAGCGACACGTACGCCTCGGTCTCCCCAAACCACAGTTGCAGCGCCATCGCCGCGATCATCCCCACACTCGACACGCCCAGCGACATCAGCGGCACACCCCGCGCATCAATTTTCCCCAGCGCGGCGGGCGCATAGCCGCTGCGCGAAAGCGAGAAGAGCACGCGCGTGGTGATGTACAGGTTGGTGTTCATGCTGGAAAGCGCGGCCGTGAGCACCACGAAATTCATAACGTCTGCCGCCGCAGGAATGCCCACCGTGCGGAACACGCGCACAAACGGGCTCTCCGTCAACCCGGCTTCCGGCCACGGCATCACGCCAATCAGCACCGCCGTGCCGCCGATGTAGAACACCGCCAGCCGCCACAACGTGGAGCGCAACGCGCGCGGCACCGCCGACTGCGGGTCGCGCGCTTCGCCGGCGCCAATTGCGACGGCCTCTACTCCAATAAAACTGAAGATCGCCATGCTGGTTGCCAGCAGCACGCCGGTCCATCCGTTGGGTAGGAATCCGCCGTGCGCCGTAAAGTTCACCGTGCCCACGCGATCGAAGCCCACGCCGAACAGCATCGCAGCGCCCAGCACCAGGAACACGACGATGGTCACCACCTTAATCATCGCGAACCAATATTCGAATTCGCCAAAGCTGCCCACGCTGCGCGCGTTCACGTAAATCAGCGCCGCGGAAAATCCCGCGATCCAGAAAATCGCCGGCACATTCGGGAACCAGAACTTGCAATAAATCGCCGCCGCCACCACCTGGCTGCCGATGGCCACGGCCTGCGCCAGCCAGTAGGAATAGCGCATCGTGAACCCCGCCCACGGATGCACATACATCTCCGCGTACACGCCGAAGCTGCCCGCCACCGGATGCGCCACCGCCATCTCCGCCAGCGCCCACATCAGCAGCAGCGCAATCACCGCCCCGAAGGCGTAACTCAGGATTACGCCCGGCCCGGCCAGCTTCACCGCCAGGCCGCTTCCGAGGAACAAGCCGGTGCCAATGGCGCCGCCAATCGCGATCATGGCCATCTGCCGCGGCGTAAGCTGGCGCTGGAGTCCGCCTTGCCGCTCGAGCAGCGCGTCGGTGCGATTTGCTGCCGGCGCCTCGGTGGTGGTTTCGTGGGTCATTGGGCTGATGAGAACGCGCGTGATGCTAACACGGGCCGTCCGCACATGTAGCGGCGACCTTCAGGTCGCCCTTTGCGGCGACGCCACGATTGGCGACCTAAAGG
>JBOGNS010000439.1:0-6682 GCA_050747305.1 Candidatus Acidiferrales bacterium
TTGGTGTTGTCGCGGGTGGGGTGGACGCGGTTGGTGAGCAGGATGACGAAGAGTTCTTTCTCCGGGTCGAGCCAGAGGGAAGTGCCGGTGTAGCCGGTGTGGCCGAAGCTGGAAGCGGAGAAGTAGCGGCCGCTGGAGGAAGGCTCGGTGGGCACAACCCAGCCGAGCGCGCGGGGCGTGCCGGCGACGTCGATACGCGAAGAGAAGCGGCGCACGGTGCCGCGGCGCAGCAGGCGCTGATGCGCGTAGATGCCGCCGTTGAGCAGCATCTGCGCGAAGTGGGCTACATCATCGGCGGCGCTAAACATGCCGGCGTGCCCGGCCGCGCCGCCCATCACGAACGCGTTTTCGTCGTGTACCTGCCCGTGAACCAGACGCCGGCGGAAGTTGGCGTCCATTTCAGTGGGCGGGATGCGCGCGCGCAGTTCTTTCGCCGGATTGAACTGCGCGGTGGCCATGCCCAGCGGCTGAAAAATGCGCTCGCGGGCAAACTCGGCAACCGTTTGACCGGTGACGCGCTCGACCACTTCGCCCAGCAGGATGAAGCCGAGATCAGAGTATTGCGCGCGGATCCCCGGCTCGATTTCGAGTGGCTCCGCGAACACGCGAGCGAGAAGGTCGCGCTTGTTTCGCGCATCGTTGAAGAAAGGCTTATGCGGCGGCAGGCCGGAGCTATGCGTCAGCAGGTGCTGAAGCGTGACGCGGGCGCGCCACTCAGGTTGCGGCCCGGCGGCAAATTCCGGCACAAAGCGCGCGACGGGCAAATCGAGTTGCAAGCGGCCGGCTTCGACCAGCATCGCCACAGCCGTGCCGGTCACGAGGGGCTTGGTGAGCGACGCCAAATCGTAAATCGTATCCGGCGCCACGTCTGGCGACTTCGCCTCGTAGGTGTGCTTGCCGAAAGCTTGCACGACGAGCTCGCCTTTGTAGCCGACGGCCAGCACGGCGCCGGGGAAGGCGCGGTTGGCGATGGCGCGGTTGACCACGTCGAATGCCGGGCCGAGGCGCTGCACCATTTCGGCGGAGGCTTCGCGCAGCGTCATAGGATTGGCGGGGACCGCGAGGCCGTCACCTAATTTTGCGACGCCGGGCACTGTGATCGGCAGTTTTCCGCCGATGGGCACTTGGCCGAACAACGCGCGCACCGCGGCGCGCTGCGCCACGTCAACGGTGCTGAAGGCGGCGAGCCACGTCTTCGCGCCCGGCAAACTCTCGATCAAATAGGGGCTCCCGAACGCGAGCACCACCGTAGGCTTTGCGCCGGCGAGCAACTGGTTGACCAGGGCGGCCTGCTCGGGGGGCAGGCCGACGGTTCCCTTACGGTCGGCGACGCGCACGAAGAGCGCGATGAGCGCGATGTCATAGGTGTCTGGCGATGGCAGCGCCACGTGCTCCACTTTGACGAAGCGCGTATCGGTGCGCACGATGCGCAGCTCATCCACGCGCCAGCGCAGCTCACTCTCTAAATCAGCGCCGGGGTAAGGGTCGAGATCGCCCGCGGCAACAAGCAGCAGCGCGCGGCGCGGTCGCGTCGCATCGAGCGGCACGATGCGCGGCTCATCGCGCAGCAGCGTGACGCCGCGATCGGTGATGTCTTGCGCGGCGGCAGTGAATTCGGGCCGGCGGAAGCTGGTGTTGAGCGCCGCCAGATCCACCACGCGCTGGCGGTGCAGGCCGACCTTGGCCTTGGCGCGCAGGATGCGCTCGACGGAATCGTTGATGCGCTGCATGGGAATACGACCGGAGGTGACCGCATCTTTGAGCGCGGCGATCGCGGCATCGGTGACTGGCGGCACCAGCAACACGTCCACGCCGGCCATGATGGAGCGCACGGCCACATCGCCGGGGGCGTAGCGCGTGGTGACGCCGCCCATGTCCAGCGCATCGGTGACGATGATGCCGTCGAAGCCGAGTTGGTGGCGCAGCACGTCAGTAAGTACCGGCGCGGAAAGCGTGGCAGGCACGCTGGTGTCCGGCTCAAGCGCGGGCACGGCAAGATGGCCGGTCATGATCGAAGCGGTGCCGGCTTCGATGCAGGCGCGGAATGGGAGCAACTCGACGGCATCGAGCCGCGCGCGGTCGCCCGCCACCAGCGGCAGTTCGATGTGCGAATCGGTTTGCGTGTCGCCGTGGCCGGGGAAGTGCTTCGTGGTGGAGAGCGCGCCATTTTCTTCCACGCCCAGCACGAAGGCGGCGGCAAATTCCGCCACGCGCTGCGGGTCTTCGCCGAAGGAGCGCGTGTTAATGATGGGATTCGCGGGGTTGCTGTTCACGTCGGCCACCGGCGCAAAAATCCAATGGACGCCGGCGGCGCGCGCCTCCAGCGCGGTGATCTTGCCCATGGTGTAGGCGTCTTCCACCTTGCCGGCGGCGGCCACGGCCATCACGTGCGGGAACGAAGTGCCTTCTTCAAGGCGCATGGCGGAGCCACGCTCGAAGTCGGCGGCGACCAGCAGCGGAACTTTGGCGTGGCCTTGAAGTTGATTGGCGAGCGCTGCGGCCGGGTACACCTGGCTGCGCTCCACGCCCAGCGGGGTGCCGCGCGTGCGAATCACCAGCCCGCCAATGTGATTGCGCGCGACCTGGTCCACGATCTCTTTGTATTCGGGGCTTTCGGTGGAGGTGAACCCGCCGTAGTAGAAGACCATCACCATCTGCCCGAGCTTTTCCTCGAGCGACATGCGCTTGAGGGACTGCTGCACCCAGCGCTCGGCGTCGCGGGGGAGCCGTTGGCCGCGGGATCGGGGCGTGGCCGCGATGGATTGGGGCGTGGCACCGACGGATCGGGGCGTGGGGCGCTGGGCGTCTTTTTGTGGCGAGCGCTGCGCGCGTCCGGGGTTGGCCATAGTCAGCAGAAAAGTGGACAGCAGGAGGAACGAGAAATTCACGCGCAGGCTCAGCACGTGTCCGTGCTCCCTGACGCCGCAAGTTGCATTCGCGCTTTCAGCGTGGCGAATCGCACTCGCGCCTGAAAAGTTGACGCCTGCATGTCGCAGTCGTATATAGCATACGCGCATGTGCGTCACAACCGGCGCCGGGGAGGGCAGCATCGCAAGCCATAACATGAGCGAAACTCGAAAACCGAAAATCGAAAAGCGAAAGCCGAAAAGCGGAAGCCCGCTTGCGCGAGTGTGGCCGGCGAGTTTCGAATTTCGAATTTCGAGTTTTCTGTTGTTGCTCACAGCCGCGCTGCTGCCCGCGAGCGATGGCGTGCACGCGCAAAAGAAGGCGGCCAGCGAACTGAGCCGGCGGCTGGACGCGATTATCGAGCAGGCGATCGCGGCGGACGAAATTCCCGGCGCGGTGCTGGTGGTGGGGCACGAAGGGAAGATCACTCATCGCAAAGCGTATGGGCATCGCGCGGTGCTGCCGTCGCGCGAGCCGATGACCGTGGACACCATCTTTGATGTAGCGTCGCTGACCAAAGTGATTGCCACAGCGTCGTCGGTGATGGTGCTGCTCGAGCGCGGCATGGTGCGGCTGGATGATCCGGTGGCGCGCTACATTCCGGAATTTGGCGCCAACGGCAAGGGGCAGGTTACGCTGCGGCATCTGCTGACGCACACCGGCGGCTTAAGGCCCGTGCCGCGGCTCCCAGAGAAATGGTCCGGCGCGGATGAAGTGCTGCGCGCCATCTACGAGGACTCGCTGGTCTGGCCGCCGGGGCTGCGGTTCCTCTACAGCGACACGGGCTTTATCGTGCTCGGCGAGCTGGTGCGTCGCGTGAGCGGAAAGCCGCTGGAAGTATTCGCCGCGCAAAATATCTTCGAGCCGCTGGGGATGAAAGATACGCGATCCTTGCCACCGCAGGAGTGGCTACCGCGCATCGCGCCCACCGAAGAAATCGACTTGCCCGAGGGCGCTAAAGCCGGCTCCGGTAAGGGCCGCGTGCTGCGCGGCGTGGTGCACGACCCGCGCGCGCGAGGTATGGGCGGCGTCGCCGGCCACGCCGGTTTGTTTTCTACCGCCGATGATTTAGCGAAATACTGTCAAATTTTCCTTTCGTTGCTGAGCCTGCATAGATCCGAAACCAAGCCCGTGGGCCTCGCGCCATTTTCATGGCCAACTGCGCGCGTGATGCAATCGCGGCAGACGCCGACATGGGTTTCCGTAAGCCGTGGCCTCGGATGGGACATCGATTCGCCTTATTCATCACCCCGAGGAGACCTCTTTCCCATTGGTGCATCGTTCGGGCACACCGGGTTTACCGGCACATCGGTGTGGATGAATCCGGCATCGAGCACGTTTGTGATCTTGCTCGCCAGCAGCCAGCATCCTTATCCGCGTCCGGCCTTATCGAGCCTGCGCGCCCGCCTGGCAACGGCTGCGGCGAGCCTGACGATGAAAACGGTTAAAGAAAAGCCTCGAGTGGTATCGAATTTCGAAATGTTGGAGAGACTGAGAATGCTGGGCCACATCCGGCCCGACCTGCCGATTGCCGCCACTCCTCGCCCGGTTGCTCGCAATGCACAGAGCAAGACGGGGATTGATGTGCTGGCGGCGGGCGGGTTTGCGGCGCTGCGCGGGAAGCGCGTGGGGCTGATTACGAATCATACCGGCGTGAGTCGCGAAGGGCGCAGCACGATTGACCTGCTGTACAAAGCGGAAGGCGTGCAACTGGTGGCGCTGTTCAGTCCGGAGCACGGAATACGCGGCACCGCGGATGAGAACGTGGCGTCGGGCGTGGACGAAGCCACCGGCTTGCCGATTCACAGCCTGTATGGCGAGACGCGGCGGCCCACGCCGGAAATGCTCGCCGGGATCGATGCGCTGGTGTTCGACATTCAGGATGCCGGCATCCGCTTCTACACCTACATCACCACCATGGCCTATGCCATGGAAGAGGCCGCCAAACAGAAAATCCCGTTTTATGTGCTCGACCGGCCGAACCCGCTGGGCGGGGAGCGCATCGAAGGGCCGCTAATGGATGCGGGGCGGAAGAGCTTCGTCGGGTACTTTCCCCTGCCCACCGTGCATGGCATGACGGTGGGCGAGCTGGCGCAATTGTTCAACGCGGAGAACAAGATCGGCGCGGAGTTGCACGTGGTGAAGATGGAAGATTGGCGGCGCAGCGACACGTTCGAGTCCACGGGCCTCTATTGGATTGCGCCGTCGCCGAACCTGCGTTCGCTGGATGCGGCGCTGCTTTATCCCGGGGTGGAGATTCTGCAAGCGGCAGGGGTGTCGGTGGGCCGCGGCACGGACACACCGTTCGAGCTGCTGGGCGGCCCGTGGATCCATGGCGTCGAGCTTGCCAACTTCCTGAACAAGCGGTTTGTGCCCGGCGTGCGGTTCGTGCCGCTGTGCTTCACGCCGCGCGAGGGGCTGCACAAAGGCAAGCCATGTGAAGGCGTGTCGCTCATCATCACCGATCGCGCGGCGCTGCACTCGATGCTGATGGGGCTGGAACTGACACAGGCGCTGTGGAAGCTGTACCCGCTGTATTTCGATATCGACAAAACGATTACGCTGGTGGGCAACGCGGACACCGTGGCGCGCGTGAAGAAGGGCGATAACCCGGCATGGATCGTGAGCGATTGGACCGATGCGCTTAATGAATTCCGCCAGCTCCGGGCGAAATACTTGCTGTACGAATAAAAGTTGGAACTCAGAACTCAGAACTCAGAACTCAGAACTCAGAACAATCACACTAGAGGTGAGCGAGTGCATCCTATTCACTGCTCGGTGAAAACTCCCACACTGTCATTCCGAGCCCCGACGACGTCGGGGGCGAGGGATCTGCTTTCGCCCAGTTTGAACGAAAAGCAGATGCCTCGCTTCGCTCGGCATGACAGCCGTCCGGAGTTTTTCGACAATCTCTCAACCAGGAAATGTTACTCGACACAAAGTCGAGGATAATCGGGGAGGCGGAGGGCTCCTGGGCTGATTTTTCGGTATTCTGAGTTCTGCGTTCTGCGTTCTGAGTTAGGGTCATAGAGATGACGCGGGCGAAGGCGTGGGTGTCGTGGTCGAGCGGGAAGGACAGCGCGTGGGCGCTACATGAGGTGCGGCGGCGCGGCGAATTGGAAGTGACGGCGCTGCTGACTACGGTGAACGCGACGCACTCGCGCGTGGCCATGCATGCGGTGCGCGAAAGCGTGCTGGAGGCGCAGGCGGTTGCGGCAGGCTTGCCACTGGTGAAGGTCGCGATTCCTTCGCCGTGCCCGAATGAAGCGTACGAGGCGGCGATGCGCGAGGCGATGGCGCGCGCGCGAGCGGAATGTGTGACGCACATGGTGTTCGGCGATTTGTTTCTCGAAGACGTGCGGCGGTATCGCGAGGAAAAAATGGCCGGCACGGGTATTGCGCCGGTGTTTCCATTGTGGGGCCGCGATACTGCGGAGCTTGCCCGCGAAATGATTGCCGCCGGGATGCAGGCCGTATTGACGTGTGTTGACCCGGGCAAGCTGCCGCGCGCCTTCGCAGGGCGATCGTTCGACGCGGCACTGCTGGCAGACTTGCCGGCCGGAGTCGACCCATGCGGGGAGAACGGTGAGTTTCACACCTGCGCCGTCGCGGGGCCGATGTTTGCGGCGTCGTTGGATGTCGCAACCGGCGAGACGGTGGAGCGCGACGGCTTCGTGTTCACCGACGTGCTGTTGCGCGACAAGACGTTGCGTGCCGCCGCACCCAGCGATTAGACTGGCGCGGCCTCTGTAGCGGCGACCTTCAGGTCGCCATG
>JBOGNS010000440.1:0-9334 GCA_050747305.1 Candidatus Acidiferrales bacterium
CTCCAGCGGCGTGGAGAGATTTTCACGCCCTGCCTGCTGCGCCTCTGTATCCAGCATCCGCCGCTGCAAGCGCGTGCGACGCAGCCCGTAATGCGCCAGCATGCCGTTCACCTGTTCCATTCCCACGCGATCGATCAGGATGTTCGTCGCCGTGTTATCCGAGAGCACGATCATCAGCACCGCCAAGTCGCGCAGCGAAAGCGACGACGTGCCATCCCCGAAGTTTTGCAGCACGCCGCTGCCGCCGGCCACCAGCGACTTCTTCACCTCCACGCGCTCATCGAGCTTCACGCTGCCGGCCTGCATCTGGCGATACAGCTCGATCAGCACCGGTATCTTGATCGAGCTGGCTTGCGGGAACACCATCTCGGCATTCACGGTAAACGCGTCGCCGCCGTTCAAGTCTTGCACCGCGATGCCCATCACGCCGTCAAATTCCGCGGCCATGCGCTCTAGTTCGCCCTGCAGTTTGCCATGCAGTTCGCCCTGCAATCCTTCGCTGCCCGCCGCGGACCTCGCCGGGGCCTGTGCAAGACTCACAACCGCACTGGCCAAGACCAGACACACAACTACTGGCACTCGCTTCATCTCCCTGACCTCTGCGCCTCTGTCACCTCTGCGTTAGGTTCTGACTTTTTCTACGCCCCGATATACCGCGCATACAACGACCGCGCCACCGCCGCATCGCGCGTGCCCTTGACAATTGCGCGCCCGTCGCCAAACACGGTGATCTCGTAGCCCGCGCCTTCATTACGCGCCGCCGCTACGCGAAACCGCAGCAGATAATCATTCTGCCGGACGTCGCTCGCGGCGCTCCTGAGTTTGTGGCCCAGCTCCGCCAAATCCAGCCGCCGCCCGCGTTCATGAATTTGCACCGAATCCCGCCCGCACATCGTGATGTGCGGCTGCGCCTCGCCTTGCAGATAGGTGAACTCGCGGCGCCCGCATGCGCGGCACTCCGAATTGCGCGCCACGCGCACAGACTGCACGCGCCCGCTCCACACATCAAACGCCATCAGCCGCTCGTGCAGCGCTTCCGCTCGGCCGGCCAGCAGTTTTGTCGCTTCCGCTGCGGCGGCCGACGCCACCACACTCGCCGCGGTATTGAGCACCCCGACCGTATCGCACGTTTCTTCCGCTATGGCCATGCCGCGCCCTTCGGTTTCCAGCAGGCACGCAAAACACGCCGTCGCGCCCGGGCGAATCGTCATGGTCACGCCGTAGCTTGCCACCACCGCCGCATACACCCACGGCACGCCCATGTGAATCGCGGCGTCGTTGATCAGCAGCCGCGTCTCGAAATTGTCTGTGCCGTCGAGAATCACCGCGAAGCCCTCCAGCAACTCCTCTGCATTGCCCGGCGTGAGATCCGCAACCACCCCTTCCACGCTCCCATCGCTATTCACCGCGCGCAGGCGTCGCTCCGCCGCCACGGCCTTCGGCAGCGCTTCGCGCGCATCCGCCTCTTCGAACAGCAGTTGGCGCTGGAGGTTCGACGCCTCCACAAAATCGCGGTCCACAATGCGCAGCCGCCCAACCCCGGCGCGCACCAGCAAGTTCGCAATCACCGTGCCCAGCGCCCCGCATCCAACCAATACGGCAGATGAAGCCAGCAGACGCTCCTGTCCTTCCGCGCCCAGCGGCGCAAACAGGATCTGCCGTGAATATTTCTCGCGCTGCTCGGGATTCATCACCGGCGGCTATCTTAGCGCCTATCGGCAACCGCGAGTCAAACGCTATACTGATGACGATGACCGAGGCTCGTGCGGCGCAGCGGATTGCGGTCGCCGCGGCGGCGCTATTTCTGGCTGTCGCGAGCTTCGCCCTTCCTGCACTCGCGCAAGCTCCGCCTGCCGAACCGTCCGCCGCAGGGCAACTGGCGGGCCGGCGCATCGCAGAGATTCGCGTGGTCAATCAAGACGGCGCGCTGGTCGCCGGGCCGCCGCCGCTTTCCGTCGCGCTGGATGCGCAGTATGACCCTGCGCTGGTGCGCGAAAGCCTGAAGGAACTGTTCCGCTCCGGGCGCTTTTCCGACGTGCAGGCTGTCGCCACCGAGGTGGCCGGCGGCCTGCGGCTCGATTTCGTGGTCACGGAGAATTTCTACGTGAACCAGGTGCGCGTCCTCGGACTTGCCGAGCCGCCCAGCGAAGCCGTGGCCGTATCCGTGATGCGTCTCACTCTCGGAGAAATCTACACTGAGGCCAAATTGCAGGAGGCGCTCACGCGGCTCGGCCAATTGCTCGAGGAAGAGAGCCTCTATCAGGCGCAATACGACGCCGAAACCACGCCGCATCCGGATACGCGCCAGATGGACATCACCGTCACCGTGCAGCCTGGCCTTCGCGCGCGCATCGGCGATATCACCGTGACCAATCGCACGCCTTACACCGATAAGCGACTGACCGAGAAAGCCGGTCTCGATCGCGGCAAGGATGCCATCTCTCGCCGCCTGAATCGCGGCGCCGAGCGCCTGCGCAATTATCTGGTAGACGAAGGCCACTTGGATTCGCGCGTCACCGTCACGCGCGCCGCGCGCCAGCCGGATTCCAACACCGTGGCTCTCGAGATGACCGCGATTGCCGGGCCCAAGATTCGCGTGGAGATCGCCGGCGCCCGTCTCAGCCGCGATGACCGCCGCGAGTTGATTCCCATTTATCAGGAAGGCGCGGTGGATGAAGACTTGCTTCGCGAGGGCCAGCGCAACCTCGCCGCGCATTTTCAGGGCGAAGGCTATTTCGATGCCGAAGTCACCTATCAGCGCGAGACGCAGGAAGAGACGCAGGTGATTCGCTACCTGGTCACGCTCGGCCAGCGCCGCGAATTGGTCGCCATCGGCGTCGAAGGCAACCAATATTTCAGCGACACCGCGCTGATCGAACGCATGCGCATTGTTCCCGCCGGTTTTCTCGCACGCGGACGCTTTAGCACGCGCATGCTCGAAGACGAAGTGGACTCCATGCGCGGCCTCTACCAACTCAACGGCTTTCAGGATGTGCAGGTGCGCAGCGAAGTCGTCCAGGATTACCTGGGCGAACAAGGCGACATCTTCGTGCGCTTTCACGTGGTGGAGGGCCCGCAGACGCTGGTCGCCGAACTCACCGTCGAGGGCAATTCCTCCTTAAGCGACGACTCCCTGCTCGGCTCGGTCAACTCCACGCCCGGCACCCCCTACTCCGAGTTCAATATGGACGGCGACCGCAGCAATATCCTGGTGACTTACTTCGATGCGGGCTTCCCGGATGCGCGCGTGGAGACCGAAAGTGCTCCGGCGGACCAGCCCAACCGCATGAAGCTGGTCTATCGCATCACCGAAGGCCGACAGATTCGCGTGCAGCGCGTGCTGATTGACGGCTATCATTTCACCCGCCGCGAGCGCATCGCACAGGAAGTGGAGATCCGGCCCGAAGGGCCGCTGCGCCAGGGCGACGTGATTGATACCCAGCGCCAGCTCTATCAGCTCGGCATCTTCAATCGCGTACAGGTAGCCCCGCAGAATCCCGAGGGGACCGACCCCAGTAAGTCCGTCGTCGTGCTGGTGGACGAGGCCCGCCGCTATACCATCGCTTACGGCGGCGGAATCGAGTTCCAGCGGCTCGAATCGGAAACCAATCCCGGCCAGACTGCGCTTAGCGTGAGCCCGCGCGGTCTGTTCGAAATCACCAAGAATAACGTGCTGGGCCGCGCCCACACCCTTTCCTTCAAGGGGCGCGCCAGCACCCTGCAAGGCCGCGGGCTGCTCGCGTACACCGCTCCCTCTTTTTTCAACCGCCCCAGCCTCAGCTTTCTCGCTACCGCGCTCTACGAGCAGACGCGCGACGTCTCCACCTTCACTGCCCAGCGCTCCGAGGCCGGAGTGCAAATCGCCCACCAGCACCGGCCCAACACTTTCTTTTACCGCTACGTCTTCCGCCGCGTGGTCGTCGATCCCGATTCCCTGCGCATCGACCCCCAGGAAATCCCGCTGCAATCCCAGCCCACGCGACTCTCCGGTCCCGGCTTCACGTGGATCCGCGACACGCGCGATAACCCCGTGGACGCCGCCCGCGGCACGTTTCACTCTCTGGACGCAGTCGTCGCTGTGGAACCGCTGGGCTCCAGCGCGAGTTTCTCCCGCTTTCTGTTGCAGAATTCGTCCTTCCACCGCTTGGGCCGCACGCTGATTTTCGCCCGCTCCGCGCGCTTCGGTGTGCAGGAGCCCTTCTCCGACACCACGGCCACGGATATCCCGTTGCCCGAGCGCTTCTTCGCCGGCGGCGGTTATTCCATTCGCGGCTTCGGACTCAACCAGGCCGGGCCGCGCGACCCGCTCACCGGCTTTCCCATCGGCGGCCTGGCCGTGGTGGCGCTCAATCACGAATTGCGTTTTCCGATGCCGCTGCCGCTGCCCTGGTTCTATGAGCGTTTGCAAAAGCTGGGCGGCGCCCTCTTCTACGACGCCGGCAACGTCTATACCCGCGTGCAAGACATCAACTTCCGGCTCGAGCCTTCCTTGGCAGATATCAACAGCGGCCGGCTGAATTATTTCTCGCACACCATCGGTTTCAGTTTTCGTTACCCCACGCCGGTGGGCCCTGTGCGCCTCGATCTCAGCTACTTGTTGAACCCCTCGCGCTTCGCGGTGGATGATGGCATGGGCGGTACAACGCTCGACCGCTTGCCACGGTTCCAATTCTTTTTGAGCATAGGACCCACGTTCTGATGCGCCGCGCGCTCATTATCGCTCTGCTGTTGCTCGCCGATGCGGGCGGGGCGGCTGGCTCGCCGGCGGCCGGCGCACTCGCGCAATCTAAAGTTGTCGACCGCATCGTCGCCATCATCGAAGGCGACCTCATCACCCTCAGCGAAGTGCGCGAACTCGGCGCTTTCAACCGGCTCACCGGCGGCAATCAGCCGAGCGACGCAGAGATGCTCGAACGCCTCATCAACCAGTGGATCGTGACCAAAGAATCGGAAGGCGCGCGCTTTGCAGGCATCGATGCCGAGGCGCTGGAACGCGCTTACCATGAACTGGCCGCGGAATTCTCATCCGGGGAAGCCTTTCAAGCCCGCCTGCGGGAACTGGGAATTGACGAAGCCGCCGTGCGGCGGCAATTGCGCCGCCAGCTCCTGCTCGAAGGCTACCTCGATCAGAAATACCGCTTCCTGGTGCGCATTGACGATTCTTCCATCGAGGCCTATTACCGCGAAGTATTGGCCCCGCAGATGAAAGCGCGCGGGCAGCAGGCCCCGCCTTTGGACGAAGTGCGCGGCCAGATTCGCGAGCTGCTCGCGCAACAGGCCATCACCCGCATGGCCGAAACCTGGCTGAAAGAGAGTCGCGAGCGCCTGCAAATCGAAATCCGGCTCGAGCGCACCTCCGGTAGCACAGGCTTTCCAGCCTGTGCCTCCAGCGCGCAGACGGAAACCTGCATCGAGAACACGCTGGCGCAACCGCCAGGAGGCCGCCAATGACCGCGCGCGCAACAAAGCGCCGCCGCTGGTTGCGCTGGCTCAAGTGGCCCGCGCTGGCATTGCTCGCGCTGGCGCTCGTGTTTGTCTTTCTGGTTTGGATCGGTGTCGTGGATCGCTGGGCGCGCACCCAAATCATCCAGCAAGTCGAGCGCATCACCGGCGGCAGCGTCGAGCTCAAATCATTCACATTTCGCTGGTGGAGCTTGCGCGCGGAGATGGAAGGCTTCGTGGTGCACGGCCGCGAGCCGCAAGGCACACCGCCGCTTTTTGCGGCGGATAAGCTCGTGGTTGACGTGCGCGTAGATTCGCTCTTCCGCCGCCGGTTCTCGCTCGACGAAGTCCGCATCGAGCGGCCGCAAGTTCACGTCCGCGTGGATGAATCCGGCGCCAACGTTCCCGCGCCGCGCACCCTCCAGCCCGCAGCGCCGCAAGGCAAGCCCATTCGCGAGCGCATCTTCGAGATGGTGATTCGCAGCCTGCGCATCGAAAATGGCACGCTCATCTACAACAACACGCAGATCCCGCTCGTCGCCCAAGGCGGCGAATTTCGTTTGGCAATGGATTACCACGCCGAGCTTAGCGGGGACCGCTACTACTCCGGCGACTTCGCCTGGCAGGAGATGGAGCTGGCCGCGCGCAAGTATCTGCCGTTCCCCTCCAACGTCGCGCTCAAGTTCACGCTGCGCCCCGAGAATCTAACCCTCGACCAAATCCATTGGACGGCATTCAACTCCGAGGTCACCGCACGCGCCGCGCTCACCAGTTTCACCGCGCCGGCATGGACTTTTGCCTACAACGGCCGCCTCGATCTCGCCAATCTCCGCGACATCTTCCGTAAGCCGCGCGCCCCGCTGGGCCGGGTGCGCTTCTCCGGCCAGGGAAGCTGGGCAGAAGGCGAG
This sequence comes from Candidatus Acidiferrales bacterium, assembly GCA_050747305.1. Taxonomy (GTDB): domain Bacteria; phylum Acidobacteriota; class Terriglobia; order Acidiferrales; family UBA7541; genus JBOGNS01. The sequence goes on from JBOGNS010000440.1 coordinate 6,351, forward strand.
CTCGACGTGCGCGGCAGCTATGAAGCCTCCGATATCAACGTGAATTATGACTGGTTCACGGCTTCGGGCCTGTGGTCGCGCTCGTCTTATCGCGGCAATCGCCGCCGACTCGAATTCCCGGATTTTCAGGCGCGCACCCTCGGTGGCACGGTCACCGGCAAGATTTCTCTGGCGTTGGACGGCTTGAAGTTTCGCACCGATGTCCGCCTGCAAGGCATGAATCTCGCTGCCATGCTGGAAGCCGTGGACCATCAAGGCTTCCCCACAAACGCTCTGCACTGGGATGGAGTGGTGGAAGGCAACGTCGTGGCCACCTGGGAGCGCGACTTGAAAAGCCTGGCCGCGCGCGGCCGCATGTTGTGGTCCCCGCCGCTGGAACCCACCGAGGGGCTGCTGCCCGCCACCGCGCGGCTCGATTTCGATTACTCGCTCGATCGCCGCCGCGTGATCCTCGCCGACAGCGAAATCTCCACGCCCTCCAGCCGAACGCTGGTCAGCGGCGAACTCGGCGCGCGCGGCTCGGCCATCGACCTCAGCTTTCGCACTACCAATCTGCTCCATTGGAACGACTTCATTTATCGCCTGCGCGACCCCGGCGCCGAGCGCGTGCCCATCTCCGGCGCCGCCGAATTCACCGGACGCATGACCGGCCGCCTCGACCATCCCACTTTCACCGGACGCGTCAGCGGCGCCAATCTGGCCTACGGCGAATTGCGCTGGGACCAAGCCTCCGCAGACATCGCCGTGTCGCCCGATCAGCTGCGCCTGGATCGCATCACCGCGCGCCGTGACCGCTTCACGCTGCAAGCCGTTGTGCAACTCGAGCTGGAACGCTGGCGCTTCCAACCGCATCATCAATGGTCGGCTTCCGCTGAACTGGTGCGTGCGCCGCTGGAAGGTTTGCAGAGTCTGGCGGGCACCGACTATCCCCTCAGCGGCTTGCTCACCGCGCAGTTCCGCGGCGAAGGCACCCGCGCCAATCCGCAGATCACCGGCTTGGTGGACGTGGCCTCGGTGCAAGCCTGGGGCTTTCCCCTGGACCGCGCGCGCGCCCGCATCGCGCTGGACCGCGCCGGTGTCAGCGTGCAAAACGCCGAACTGCGCCTTGCTCGAGCCGCAGCGCAACCCAATGGCGGCGGGCGCGTCACCGGCGATTTCCGCTACAACTTCGACACCCGCGATGTGCAGTTCGATCTTACCGGCGCGGTGATCCCGCTCGAAGCCATCCAGCAAATTCAAACCGCCGCGCTGCCGCTGGGCGGCCAGTTGAGCTTTCAGCTAAAAGGCAGCGGCCCGCTCGCCGCGCCCAGCACCGCCGGTTCGCTGCGCTTTGTGAACCTCCGCGTCGGCAACGAGGTGATCGGCAGCTTCGAGGCTCGCCTGGCCACCGAAGCAGGGCGGCTGCGCGCCGATTTCAGCTCCGCCATGCAGGATGGCGCGCTGCGCGGCCAGGTGAACCTGACGCTTTCCGGCGATTATCCATTCAATGGCGAACTCTCGCTCGATCGCCTGGACCTCGATCCCTTCGTGCTGGCCGCCCTCAAGCTGAAGACCGCGGAACTCACCGGCCACAGCCGCATCACCGGCCAGTTAGCCTTCAACGGCTTCCTTGCCCGTCCCGAAACCATCACCGTGCAGGGGGAAATCTCGCAGTTCGGCTTGAACTACCGCTTCGTCCAGCTTGCCAACGATGGCCCGCTCCGCTTCACCTACGGCGCCAAGCAGGTTCGCATTGATCAGGCCCACTTCCGCGGCACCGAAACCGACTTCACCATCACCGGCTTCGCCAGCTTCGCTGCCGACCGCCGTCTCGACCTCGACGTCAACGGCCAGATCAACCTGCAACTCATCAGCGCGCTGGTGCCGGATCTCAATGCCGCAGGCAGCGCCGCCGTGAACCTCGCCATCGAAGGAACCGTGCAAGCCCCCAGCCTCCAGGGACAGCTTCGCGTGCAAGGCGCCTCCGCCAATCACCGCGATTTCCCCACCGGTCTCAGCAACATTAACGGCCTTCTGGTTTTCGACGCCAGGCGCCTGGTGCTGGAGAATCTCGACGCGGAAGCCGGCGGCGGCAAGATTCGCCTCGGCGGCTCGGTCACCTACGGACAAGGCCCTGTGCGTTACGACCTGACCATCGCTTCCAGCAATACGCGCGTCCGCTACCCCGAAGGCATGAGCTGGCTGCTCTCGAGTAACCTTCGCCTTGCCGGCAATGCCACTGGCGCCCTGCTTGCCGGTGACGTGCAGATCGAGCGGCTGCTGCTTCAGGAAGGCTTCGATTTCGGCGCGCTGGGCGGCGGGCAGGCCGGCGGCGCGGCCGGCGCTGGAACGCAATCACCGTTTTTCCGCAATCTCCAGCTCGACATCACCGCCACTTCCGTGCCTGACACGCGCATCGGCTGGAATGAGTCGCGCTTCGACACCGAAGCCCAGCTTCGCATCCGCGGCACCGCCGAGAATCCCACGTTGGTAGGTACGGTGCGCCTGCTCGGCGGCGAACTCGAGTTCCGCGGCAATCGCTATCAACTCACGCGCGGCGAAATCCTATTTCGTCCCACCATCCCCATTGACCCGCAGCTCAACATCGAACTCACCACCACGGTCCAGCAGTACGAGGTAGCGCTTACGATCGGCGGCAGAGCGAGGAAAATGGAAGTCAGCTACCGCTCCGATCCGCCGCTGCCCCCTTCTGACGTGGTCGCTTTGCTCGCCCTCGGCCGCACCGAAACCACCGAACTGCGCACGGCCGCCACCGGTGGGCCCGGCGCCCAGAATCTTCTTTACGACGCCGTCGCCAGCCAGATTGGCAGCCGCATCGAGCAGCTTTTCGGCTTCAGCAAGTTCCGCGTCGAGCCCACCACCGTCGGCGCCGGCGCCGCACAGAACACCACTGCGCGCGTCACCATTCAGGAGCAGATCACCCGCGACTTCATCGTCACCTACACCACGAACGTCAGCGAAAATCAGCGCCAGGTGATTCAGGT
>JBOGNS010000441.1:0-5072 GCA_050747305.1 Candidatus Acidiferrales bacterium
AGCTATCTGTGCATCGCCGCACCCGAAAGGCGAGATCGTTTGGGATGTGGACTGGAACCGCTTTACGTTAACTCGCACGCACAAACTCGCTGTAATTGACACGGGTATCGGCATGACAGGCGAGCAGATGGTTCACTACATCAACCGCCTTTCATCGTCGATGCACGCGCAATCGTTCGAGGCAAACTTCGGGGTGGGTGCGAAGATCGCTGCCGTCCCACGCAATCACGCTGGGCTGATTTATCTGAGCTGGAAGGACGGTCGCGGATATATGATCCACGTTTGGCGCGATCCAGCCACTGGAGTGTATGGCCTCCGGCGATTCGAGCGGCCAGATGGCACCGCTGAATACTGGACGGGCGTCGAAGACGCTATCAAACCCGAGACGATCGATAAACACGGCACGATGGTGATTCTGCTCGGCAACTCTGACGAAGAGAACACCATGCAGGCTCCGCAAGGAAGCCCCATGCCGTCTCGCTGGATTCTGCGGTATCTGAATAGTCGGTATTACCGATTCTCTAAAGGAGTCGTTGTAAAGGCACGGGAGGGATGGGAACTCCCAAAGGGGGACTCTCACAATTTTCTCCGCACCGTCTCGGGGATGAAGGCTTGGCTCGAGAAAAACTCGACTGATTCCGGCCAAGTTGAACTCTCAGGTGCAATAGCGCGATGGTGGATTCTGAATGAGAATCTCGATCTTGATGCTGGCCATCACGTCAGCGGAGGACATGTCGCCTCCCTGTTTCAGGACGAGCTTTATGAGTTGCAAGCGGGCCGGTCTGGTGTCGCTCGTCTCCAATCTTTTGGGGTCATCTTCGGACATCAGCGCGTTGTGGTTTACGTCGAGCCGCGCACGGACATCGGTAATCGCGTTGTCACCACTACGGCTCGGACTAGCCTGTTGCTGAACGATGAGTCCCTGCCCTGGACAGAGTGGGCCGCAGAATTTCGTGCCGCCATACCCCAACCGATCAAGACTCTTGTGGAGGAGCTCAGCGCGACTGTTTCCGGGAGCGATCACCGACAATCAATCCGTGAACGGTTGAAGCAGATCTTCGATTTGCTTAGAGTCAGTCGCTATCGCCCCGTACGGAATGGCGCAGTAATGATTGAAGACTCACTGCTGGGTGGCAAACCAGAGGAACGGCCAGAACAGAAGGGACTCGCGAAACACAGTGGTGCCAGTGGCGGAGCAGGTGGTCGAGCTGGGGACATCTACGCGCTGTTTCAGGCCGTCGTTGGACAGCAAGGAGAAGAAATTAGAACTCCGGTACCTGAACCCACGGTGAAGTGGATTTCGGCTCGGGATGGAACTCGCACACCTCCTGACTTAGAGGATCGCGCCGCAAAGTACATCCCGCAGCAGAACCTGCTTCTGATCAATGCCGACTTCCGCATTTTCTTGGACATGACAGAACGCTGGGCTAAAAAGTACTCCTACGTTCCTGGAGCGCGAGCTGTTGTTGATTCCGTGGTGCGTGAGTGGTTTGAACAGCAGCTCGTCGAGGCGGTTATGGGCAGCCTCGGCCTGCGTGGCTCGACGCAGTGGACTATGCAGGACTTGGAGAAGCTGTGGAGCGAGGAAGGATTAACCGCGGCTGTTCTTCCTCGTTACCACGTGGATGTGAATGTGAGGCGCACGTTGGGCTCTAAGATCGGCTCGCTGAAAGACCAAGTTGCGAGTGCGTGAGCGCGGCGCGTTCTGAAACCGACAGCGGCCTTAACTCTAAGGTGACGGTGCAACCTTTTCGAGCAGCGAAACGGTGGGGCACCCACGTTCATTGGAGGTCGAGGGCGAGGATGGTGGCGCGGTCACGGGCGAAGAGGCGCGTGCCGACGACCGTGGGTGGAGTCCAGGCGCGGCCATTGAAGATTTGGGCTTGCGCGAGGATTTGCAGGCGCTCAGGGGAGGCGGTGGCGAGGGCGAGGGTGCCGTCTTCGTCGAGGATGATGAGTTTGCCATCGGCGAGGATGAGCGAGGCGCGAGAGAAGCTGCGGTCACGCCAGGCTTCCTTGTTGGTGCGCGCTTCGACGGCGGTGAGGAAGGCGGGGCCGAAATCGCCGGAGGAGCCGAGGACGTAGCCATTCGAATAAATGGCGTTGCCAATGTGGATACGCATCCGGTTGTTGAACCAAAGTTCCTGGACAGTGGTTTTGCCGCCGGTGAGGGTGAGCTTCAACATGCGGCTGCCGGAGTTGTAAGCCGAGGAGCAAAAAAGCAGATTGTCGTCTTGTGGCGCGCGCGGATCTGCACCACCGAGCCACAGCGGGGTGCTGATGTTGAGTCCCCAATCGGTCTTGTGGGGATGCCGCCAGAGCAGCTCGCCGGAGGCGGGATCGAGGCCGGCGATCTCTTCGGCCATGAAGATGACAAGTTGCGCCTGGCGCTCTGGCTCCGTGGCACGGCCTTGGGCCTTGGCTTTGGCGGCTTTAGGCGCCTTGCCCGCCTTGCCGGCCGGAGCGCGCGCGGCGCTGCCTTCGACGGTGATGAGGATGGGCGAGGACGGGCCGTAGTCGAAATTCTGCTTCTCCCAGACGATGGCGCCGTCAGCCTGTTTGAAGGCCATGACGCTTTTTCCGGCTTTGCCGGTGGTGATGTTGACGGTGTCTTTGTAGGCGATTGGGCTGCACGAATAGCCGCGGCCCCAGAAGACTCCGAATTCGCTGAAGAGATCGTGCGACCAGAGCACTCGGCCGGTGGTCTTGTCGATCGCGTGAAATTTGCCGGTGGCGCCGATAGTGAAGATGCGATTGCCGACGATAAGCGGCGTGGAGTGCGGGCCGGGGCCGTATTCGACGTTCATGCGGTCGAGCAGCGGCGCGTCGTAGCTGTGCTCCCAAATGGTGCGGCCGGTGGCGGCGTCGAGCGCGATGACGATTTCCTGATCCTGGCGGCCAATCTGCCAGAAGCGTGCGGGCAGACGGTACATGGTGTACAGACGGTCGCTCTCGCTGACGATACCGGAGTAGCCTTCGCCGAGCGCGCGGGACCAGAGTTTCTTTGGGCCGCCGGAGGGCCAAGAGCTGGCAAGTGTTGGGGCGGAAACGGTGAAGTTGCGATTCGGGCCTCCCCACTGCGGCCAGTCGCTGGGGGCGGGCGGCGCGGCGGGAGCGAAGTGACCCAGTACCGACGCGGCCACCAAGAGCGCAAGCGCGGCATGGGCAACGAAGTAGTGAGGGGAATGGACACGCATGAAGCACCCCTGCGCGATAGGTCGCTGTGTGAATAGACGCGGTTCGAAGGGAAAAGTTCCATGAGCATCGCTTACTGCGAAGGGGCCGACAGTGGCCGCAGCATTTTGGCAACTGCCTCGATAGTGAAGGCGGACAGACCGTGAGGTCTGTCCTACTCGGAGCGGAGGACGCTCAGGAGCGGGGCGCGGACGGCGGCGGCTACGGCCACGATGGAGGCGATAAGTCCAACGAAGAGTACGCCGATGAGTAGCGCGAAGGAGATGCCGGGCAGGGCGCCGCGTTCGGCGAGCGCGGGAGCGATGGCCAGCAGCGCGGTAAGCACGCCGGAGAAGAGGCCGAGGGCGAGGAGCAGCGTGTTTTCGGCGGCGATCAGCAACACGAGGTCGCGCCGGCGATAACCGACGGCGCGCAGCAAGGCGAGTTCGCGGCGGCGCTCGAGCACATTGCGAAGCAGCACAGCGGCGAGACCGAAGGTGCCGAGCAGCAGCCCCAGCCCGCCGAGCGCCTGAAAGGTCGAGAGGTAGGTGTTCTCGACGCGGTGGAAGGCGGCGAGGCGGTCGGCGGTGGAGACGACGTCGAAGCCGTAATGGGAGAGCGCATCCTCGAGCGTGGTGACCGTAGAATCCAAGTCCGAAGAAAAATGCCCGGTTCCCACGGAACCGGCCGCGCCATGCGGCTGGATGAGGAAGACGCGGTAGCCGGCGGCGGAAGGCTCGCGAGCGAAGAGGCGCTGGAAGTGATCTTCGGAGATGATGAGTTCGCTCTGGAAGATGCTGTCGGAGAGCGCGGCAACCATTCGCAGGCGCAGCGGCTGGTTGGTGCGCGGGTCGCGGACGTGCTCGAGCAGGAAATCTTCACCGAGCTTGCGGTGCAGTACGTAGGTGAGCGAGTTGGCGTCGGCGATGGCCGGGATGGCGCCGTCGTCGAACGGCGATGCGAGGAGGCGCCAGGGATTCTGTTGTTCTTCCGGTGTGCTGGCGAGCGAGCTTTGAAAGGAGAAGCGGGCGGCGGAGACAAATTCAGGTGAGGCGCCGAGGAGGCGCGGGTTTTGCGGCTGGTAGAGATTGAGGCAGCTCGCGTCGTCGCCGGGGCGCAGGCGGAAGGAGACGAATTGCAGCTCGCCAGCGGATGGCGCGGCGTTTTGAAGCTGGCTGGGGTCGAGGCCGGCGGCTTCCCTGCCCTGCGGCGTGGCCAGATCGTAGGGAATCGGGAGCAGGGATTCGGCCAGCAGCGCGTAGCCGCCCGTGCCGGAGCGCGGGTCGAGCGGGTCGATCTCGCCGCGCCGGAAAGAATCAACCGCGACAATCAAGAAGGTGGCGGACGCAATCAGCGCGATGCACAGCAGGCTGCGGCCCGGGCGCCAGCGGGCGTTGACCAAGGCAAAAGGAAAAAGCCAAAAGGCAGAAGGAAACTCCTCCCAGAAGGTTCTCTTTTTTCCTTTTGCCTTTTTACTTTCTACTTGCTTCGCGGCGGCGCCCGCGCCTGCGAGCCGATGCTTGCGGTCGCCGGCCAACCAGGCCCAATTGAAAAACAGCAGCGCGGTAAGCAGCAGGAATCCGGCGCCGAAGAAGCCGCCAGCTTGCGCGATGCGTCCGGCGGCGGCTGCGGCCAGCAGCGCGAGTCCGAGGATGGCGCTGAGAATACCGAGCGCAAACGGGCGGGAGGTGCGGCGCGGCCCCGATGCATCGGGGCCGGTGGCGGTGAATTGGCGCGCGCCGCTGAGCAGGTTCACCGGCGTTGCTTTGCGCAGCCCGCGCAGGGTGAGAGCAATCACAATCAGCGCGATGAGTACGCCGCCGGCCGCGCCGGCTACCAGGGTGAGCGTGGAAATGTGCAGACGCAGCAGCGTGGTGCCTACCGAACCCACCCACCAC
>JBOGNS010000442.1:0-1934 GCA_050747305.1 Candidatus Acidiferrales bacterium
TGGAAAAGCCGCAACGGCGAAGGAAAGTACTTGCTGCGCAAGCTCGCCCGGCGGCTCGGCGTTCCCGGTGTCGCGCTCGACCGGCCCAAGCGCGGATTCACATTGCCACTGGCGGATTGGATGCGGCAAGATCTCAAGAACGACCTCCCGCACCTGTTACTTGAACCGCGCACAATCCAACGCGGTTATTGGAACCGCCGTTTCGTTGAGCGCATGCTGCATGAGCACCATCGCGGCCGTCGCGACCATTCCGGAGCGATTTGGCTGCTGATGATGTTCGAACTGTGGCAAAGAAACTTTGTCGAGCAAACCGATCGTCACGAGCAGGCTGCCGCAGCGCTCCGCGTATATGCGCCGCAGAAAACCGCGACCGAACGCGCGATGGCACTGAGTCCGGCGCAGCAAAGCGCCAGCATCACATGAACGCGCCGGTAGATTCGATCCCCACCGCTCCGCGCGCTTTTAGCCCTCCGTGCGCCGCCGGACTTCCCGGAACTCTGAATCTCTTTTTGATGACCTCCCAACTGCACACCGGTGGCACCGAGAAGCAGTTCGTCCTTCTCGCGAAGGGACTTCGTTCCCCAGGATGCCGGGTGGAATTGGGGTGTCTGACTCGCGCCGGGTCGCTTCTGGCTGCGGCCGGAGAACTCGCAGAATTCCCTGTGGCGGGCAGTTTCCTGAGCCGGCAAGCATGGCGTTCGCGTTCGGCCCTTGCGGCGCACCTTCGCGCACACCGGATTGCTGTTGCGCACAGCTTCGACTTCTACGGCAACATGATGCTGATTCCGGTCGCGCGGGCAGCGGGCGTTCCGGTGGTGCTGGGAAGCATGCGATCGCTGGGCGACCGTTTAAACCCCCTTCAGTTTGAGGCTTTGCTGCTGGCTTTCCGGCTGTGCGATCGGGTGGTTTGCAATTCACACGCGGCTGCTCGGAAGCTGGCCGAGCACGGTCTGGCGACCGAGAAGATGGCCGTGATCCCCAATGCGCTGCCACCCGAGGCTTTTGGTAATGAAGCGCAAATATTGCCTCGCGCGCGCGGCCGATTCCGCGTGGGAATGATCGGCCGGATGAATGAGCGTGTGAAGAATCAGGAGACGTTTCTCCGCGCAGGTGCGAGTCTGGCCTCTCAGTTTCCTCAGGCTGAGTTTGTCCTAGCGGGTGATGGACCGTTGCGGCCGCGCTACGAGCAAATGGCGCAACAACTCGGTATCGCGCAGCGGGTTCGCTTCCTCGGCGACCGGCGCGACGTCACTGCGGTGCTGGCTTCGCTTGACGTATCGGTCGCGCCGTCGCTTTCGGAGAGTTTGTCCAACGTTGTGATCGAATCGATGGCGGCCGGGAAGGCCGTCGTGGCGTCACGGGTTGGCGGCAACCTGGAACTGGTTGAAGATGGGATTACGGGACGCCTCGTAATGCCGCAGGATCACGCAGGCCTCGCGCAGGCGATCGCCGGCCTGCTCCGTGACGATGCCCAGCGCCACGATATGGCGATGGCTGCCCGGCAATTCGCGCGCGAGCATTTCGGGCTGGAGCAAATCTGTGGCCGCTATATGCAACTGTACGAGGAGCTGTTGGAAAGAAAGGGCAGGAAGAGCAGTAAGGGCGCAGCTGCGGCGGCGCCAAGAGAGCGCGCGCGGCTGCGGGTCGCGATCGTGGCGCCTTCCACACGAATACTCGGCGGCCAGTCGGTGCAGGCCGGCTTGCTCACACGATTGTGGCAGGACGATGCGGATGCCGACGTGCGCTTGATTCCCGTCGATCCGGATTTTCCAGCCGCCTTGCGGTGGGCGGAGCGAGTGCCGTTTCTCCGCACCCTGGTGCGCGCTCCGATTTACTTGACCTCGCTTTGGCACGGCCTGGCGGATGTGGATGTCGCGCATATTTTTTCTGCTTCGTACTGGTCATTCTTGCTGGCTCCCGCACCGGCAATTCTG
>JBOGNS010000443.1:0-2629 GCA_050747305.1 Candidatus Acidiferrales bacterium
CATCACTTCGTACAGGTCTTCGACGGTCTTGATGAAGTGGGATTGCCCGAGGATCAGGTTGGAACCTTCCGGGATTTGCATCCGTACAGTTTCAAGACGCATCGAACTCCTCTGGTAGCACAGCCACACTTTGCTGTGCATCGCAAATGCACCGGCGAGTCGCCTGCGCTCCCGGCGGTCCCGTGCGAACGAATGTTACAATCGCGGGAGAGCGTACATTTAAGACAAGGTTTCGAGCAAGCGGATTCGTAGAATGCTGCAATACACCAAACGCGTGATTAAGATGGCTCTCGGCTTCACGCTCCTCCTGGCCGGCGTGGTCATGCTGGCGACGCCGGGGCCGGGCTGGGCGGCGATTTTTGGCGGCCTGGCGCTGCTGGCCGGCCAGTTCAAGTGGGCGCGGCGGATCCTCGACTACTTGAAAGTTCGCTTTGTGCAAATCCGCGATGCGGCAATGCGCGCAGCCAGGAAAGATAAGCCGGCTGCCGCGGCAGATTCCGTTCCCAAACCCTAAGCGCACGCCTCCGATCTGAAACCACTGCGCTCTCGGCGCCTCCGTGGCTTGTGTTATGGTCGTGCGTCATTGGGGCGTCGATGGCGGAATCCTTGCGCACGCGGTTGTGGCGGTGCGGCTTCAACTTTTTCCCGGCGTATCGCGGCACCGGCGGGCGCGTTACCTACATCGCCGGAGACTGGCGCGAAGTGCGCATCAAACTGCCGCTCAATCGGCGCACGCGCAATTACGTGGGCACGATGTTTGGCGGCAGCCTTTACGGCGCGGTAGATCCGTTTTACATGATCATGCTGATCAAGCTGCTGGGGCCGGACTACATTGTGTGGGACAAGGCGGCGGCGATTCGCTTTCGCAAGCCGGGGCGGGGCACGCTCTACGCGCGCTTCCTGATTGCCGAGGAGGAGTTGGCCGCCATCCGTGCCGCGCTCGCAATCCAGCCGTCGGTGGACCGCCGTTACCAGGTGGAACTCGCTGATGCCGCGGGCGTGGTACACGCGACGGTCGAGAAGACGGTCTACGTGCGCCGCCGCGAAGCTGCACCCGCTTCGCTCTGACAGGAATGCTTACCATATTGGTCTTTCGCCGTCTTACACCGGACGGAGAATATGCATGCAACCTTGGCGATACCTTCTGCTCTGCGCCCTCGTCCTCGCGATATTCGTCGCTCTGGTGCACGGCGGGGCTGCCCCGGCCAACGGCCCGCTGCACCTGACCTACATCGCGAATGAAGGTGTGCTGCTGGAAGGCGGCGGCAAGAAAGTGGTGATCGACGCGATGTTTCGGCGGCTGGCGGGCTATCCGTTCCCCGCCGCAAAGCTGCGCGCAGATATGGAGGCGGCGCGCGACGTGTTTGCCCGCGTGGACTTGGTGCTGGCGACGCACGTTCACGCCGACCATTTCGATGCCGGCGTTGTGGGCGCGCACCTGGCTGCCAATCCACGCGCCAGGTTCGTGGCGGTGCAGCAGGTGGCCGACGCGCTGGCGAAGGGCTATCGAGATTCTTCGCACGTTGCTGAGCGGGTGCAGGCAGTGACGCCGACGATGGGCGCGAGCATCAGCCTTCCGGTGAGTGACGTGCCGCTGCAAGTGTTGCGGCTGAGCCATGGCGACACGATGAATGCGGGATTTCTGCTGGATCTGGCCGGAATCAAGGTGCTGCACCTAGGCGATGCGGACGGCACGGTGGCGAATTTCGACGCTTTCGACTTACACAACGCCGGCATTGATGTAGCGCTGGTGCCGTACTGGTATGCGCTGGATGAGGAAGGGCGGCGGGTGATTCGCGAGCACATTGCGCCTAAGCGCATCGTGTTTTTTCACATCGCGGAAGACAATCCGGACGACCCACAATTGCGCGAACACATGCAACAGATGGGAGGGCGCGCGGGCCTGGTGGATCGGATCAAGAAAGAGTTCCCCGACGCGGTGTTCCTGCTGGAGCCGCTTTCGCGCTTTGCTTTGTAACCAGCGCCGAAGATCGCAACATCAATGTCCCCAGGCGACCCCATTCGTCATTATTTATTTCTTCTGCCGCGCCGCGATGTACTCGAGCGCGAACCGTTTCAAATGTCGAGGGATGGGCGCCCCTTTGGCCGCTTCCTTTTCGGCGTCTTCGAACTTCCAACCGTCGCGCAGTACGCGGCGGATAGCGAAGAATGCTCCGACACGGACATTCATCGTACAGTGGATGAGCGCTGGGCGGTTGGTCGGGTCGTCGGTGAGCCGCAAGAATTCATCCACTTGCTCGAATTTGGGGTCCATATATACGACGGGAATGTTGAAGTAGCGCAAGCCCAGCCGCTTGGCTTCTTTCTCTTCTGCCTCGGCGTCGTGCTCGCTGGGGACGCGCAGGTTGATGATGGTGGTGACGCCGGCGGCCTTCAGCCGCGCCAACTCCTCCAGCGGCGGCTGCGCGCCAGTGGTGAACTGGTCGTTGATGCGGTTGAGGTGCATCTTGTACATTTCTGCGACGTCGTAGTGCGGTTCCGGCGGCGGGCGGCGGCGCTGGCCCTTGTCCTGCGCCGTTGCGCCCTGCGCTCCCACATCGCCAATCAGCATTTGACCGACCGGCCAGATGACCGCAGCGGAGAGCGCGGCCGCCGCGCACCAGAAAAG
>JBOGNS010000444.1:0-8551 GCA_050747305.1 Candidatus Acidiferrales bacterium
GACGAGGCGGTGGCCGAGGCGCGGCTGGCGCAGCAGTTGGACCCACTTTCGGTGCTGACCAACTCGATGGTAGGGATTGCGCTGTACCGCGCGCGGCGCTACGACGAAGCGGTGCGCGAGTTGAACGCCACAATCAAGCTCAATCCCACTCACCCACTGCCCTATCTGCCGCTGGGCCTTGCCTATTCGCAGCTCGGGCAGTCGCAAGAAGCGGTGGCGGCGCTGGAGCGCACGCTGTCGCTTACCGCGGACAATTCGGAGATGATCGCGCAATTGGGCTACGTGCGCGCCCGAGCGGGGCAAGCGGCACAGGCGCGAACTCTGCTGGGTGAATTGAAACGGCGATCGCGCAAGCAGTACGTTTCGCCGTTTCACTTCGCCATCGTTTACACCGGATTGGGCGAGACGCAGCACGCGCTGCAGTGGCTCGAGAAAGGGTACCAGCAGCGCGACTGGCTGATGTGCGTCGTCAAGACCGACCCTATCTTCGACCCGTTGCAGGGTGCGCCGCGCTTCCAGGCGTTGCTGCGGCGCATGAATTTCCCCGAATAGACCGGAAGCATCGGCGCATCGCGGTAGCGGTGTCCTTGCGCCGCGCTTTTTTGCTAGAATGGCGGGCGCAAGAGCCGCATACCACACAATGAGCTCACCTGAGGCAGCGCCGCAAGCAGGCCCCCTTTACAAGCGCATCGTATTGAAGCTTTCCGGCGAGTCGCTGCAAGGCCCGCAGGGCTACGGCATCCACGCGGAAACGGTCCACGCAGTGGCCAAAGAGTTGAAGGAAGTCCGCGACCTGGGCGTGGATGTGGCTATCGTGGTCGGCGGTGGCAACATTTTTCGCGGCACGCGGCAGAAATCGCTGGCCATCGAGCGCGCCACGGCCGATTACATGGGCATGCTGGCGACGGTGATCAATGGCCTGGCGCTGATGGACGCGCTTGAGAAGCAAGGCTGCTTCACGCGCTTGATGAGCGCGGTGGAAATGCAGCGCGTGGCCGAGCCGTTCATCCGCCGGCGCGCCACCCGCCATTTGGAAAAAGGCCGCGTGGTGATTTTCGCGGCGGGCACCGGCAATCCGTATTTTTCCACCGACACGGCGGCTGCGTTGCGCGCCATGGAAATCAAAGCGCAAGTGATTTTGAAGGCCACGCGCGTTGACGGCATCTACGACGCCGATCCCGAGAAAGTGCCCACGGCCAAAATGTACGACCGCCTTACCTATATGGAAGTGCTGACGCAGGGACTGGAAGTGATGGACTCGACGGCCATCTCGTTGTGCAAGGATAACAAGCTGCCGATTATCGTGTTCAACCTCAATGTGGCGGGCAACATTCGCCGCGTGGTGATGGGCGAGAAAGTCGGATCGATGGTTTCGGCCAAGTAGAATAAGCACCTCAATAATTCAGCGGAGGCATGGAAGGTAAATGACGGCGTTTGCGAATACCAATGACGCGGTGGGAGCGGCCCGTACCCGCATGGAGAAAGCGGTGGACGACTTCCGCAAAGAGCTCGCGGGACTGCGCACGGGACGCGCGAATGTGTCGCTGCTCGACAATGTGCGCGTGGATTATCACGGCACGCCGATGCCGCTCAATCAACTGGGCACGCTTTCCGTGCCGGAGCCGACGATGATCGTGATTTCTCCGTGGGATCCCGGCGCGGTGGCCCTGATTGACAAGGCCATCCGCACAGCGGACCTGGGCCTGAACCCCTCGAACGACGGCAAAGTGGTGCGCGTGCCGATTCCGGCGCTCACTGAAGAGCGCCGCCGCGATTTGGTGAAGCACCTGCACAAAGTGCTGGAGAACCACCGCACCGCGGTGCGCAACATCCGTCGCGACGTGAAAGATGCGATGGACAAGCTCGAAAAGGATAAAAAGATTAGCCAGGATGAGAACAAGCGCGCCCACGACGAGCTCGAAAAGCTCACCCACAGCGAAACAAAAAAACTCGAAGACCTCTCCGCCACCAAAGAAAAAGAAGTAATGACTGTGTGACGCCGCGCGCGTCGAAAGGCGATCGCCATGATACGCACAAAGCGGATGTTACGTGCCCTTGTGATTGGTTCATTTCTTCTCCTCCCGTGCGCTGTTGGCACCGGTGCGCAGGAGGTGAAGCTGGGGAAGGTAGAGTTTGCCACCAGCGGAAGCGGGAAGCCGCAGGAGCATTTCCTGCGCGGCGTGGCGGCGATGCATTCGTTTTGGTACGAGGAGGCGCTCGAGGAGTTTCGCGCCGCGACAAAAGCCGACCCGAGCTTCGCCATGGGCTACTGGGGCGAAGCGATGGCGCACAACCATCCGGTGTGGCACGAGCAGGATGGGGAGGCAGGGCGCGCAGCGCTGGCGAAGATTGGCGACACCAGCAAGCTGACCGAGCGCGAGCGCGCCTACATTGCTGCGGCGCGCGTTCTGTACGGCGAAGGCGAGAAGCGCGACCGCGACCGCACTTACCTGGCCGCCATGGAGAAAATCTACCGCGATTACCCGGATGATCTCGAAGCAGCCAGCTTTTACGCGCTGGCCCTGCTGGGCGTCCACGGCTATCAGGTGGAAGGGCATCAGGAGCGCATGCGCGCAGGCTCCATTGCGCTCGAAGTGTACGCGAAGAATCCCAACCATCCCGGCGCGGCGCACTACATCATTCACTCCTTCGACGATCCGGAGCACGCCATCCTCGCGCTGCCTGCGGCGCATCGCTACGCGCAGATTGCCCCGGCGGCGCACCACGCGCGGCACATGCCCTCGCACATTTTCATCCAGCTTGGGATGTGGCCGGAGGCGGCGGAATCGAACGAATCGACGTGGCAGGCGTCGGTGGACTGGGTGAATGAGAAAAAATTGTCCGCGACGCTGCGCGACTTCCACAGCCTGCACTGGCTGCTGTATGTGTACTTGCAGCAGGGACGCTGGTCGCGCGCGGAAGGCGTGCTCGAGCTGCGGCGCAAGGCCATGGCGGAAAGCGGCAATGTTGGCTCAACCTATCGCGGGCGCGCCGACCGCATGTGGACGGACATGGCGGCGGAGATGGTGATCGAGACGGAAAACTGGAAACGCGCGGCGGGGCTCTTCCCTGAAACAGGGGAGGGCAAGAGCGGCGTGGCGGAATCGGATGCGCATCAGCACGGCCCCGGCGCAATGGCGGGAGCGGGCAACTATCAGGACAAACGCAACCGGCTCCTCACGGCTTACGTGCGCGGCATGGCCGCAGCACACCAGCAGTCGAATGATGCCGAGCGCACGGCGGCAGCAATGCGCGAGATGGCGAAGACCATGCGCGGGAACGATGACGCCGACGCAGCGAAGTCGGTGGAGATCATGGCGGCAACCGTGAGCGCAACCTTGTCCGCCGCCCGCGGCGAGCACAAGCGCGCGATCGATGTCATGGAACGCGCCGTGAAGATGGAAGAAGAAATGGCGCCGCCGGCCGGCCCCCCGGATTTGATCAAGCCGTCGCACGAAGTGTTGGGCGAAATTCTGCTGGCGTCGGGTGATGCAAAGCGCGCGGGCGAGCAGTTTGCGCGGTCGTTGGAGCGGCAGCCGAGTCGCACGCGTTCGCTGATTGGCGCAGCGCGGGCGGCCTCGGCAAGCGGCGACACCGCGGGCGCTGCGGCCTACTACACGAAGCTGCTCGAAGTGTGGAAGTACGCGGATACGCAAATCGCCGAAATGCGCGAGGCGCGGGAATACTTGCAGAAGCATGCCCGCGTCGCAGGCAAAGACTGCGCCTTTTGCAAGTAAACTTAAGAGAAGGATAGCGTCGGGAGCGCGCCCTCGGTTTTTTCAAGGCACGGGACCTGCCCCCTGCGAGGCTAGTTCACTGACGTGACGTCGTCGGGCACCATCAGCACGAAGCCGCAGCCCATCGCCGGTGTGCACGAGAGAATGCCGCGGCGCACAATTTTGGTTGGCGTGTCATCGGGAAACGGCGCCACGAAACTGGCGGAGCGCAGCCTATCGGCAAAGGGCCGCAGGCGCTCGTCGCCGCTGATGAACTTCACGTCTTCGACGATCGCGCCTGAGCCAGTGGCTGCAGCGGCCGAGGATGAGCTGTCGGCAGCGGACGAGTCAGCCATTCCCGCAGCACCAGGCGCGAGCAGGACGAAAAACTCTGCGCTGGCTTTGTCCTTTACGAGCCGGTCGAGCTTCACGGTGCGCTGCTGCGAATTCCGCTCGCCGGCTTTTCTCACCAGATGCTCGATCTCGTTTTCGTCGCTGACCAGCGCCGCAAGCCGCGCGCGGGTTTCCGAGTTGGGGCGGGTGGCGGCGAGCGCTTGCGCATAAAGCTGCGCTGCTTTCTCTTTGTGGCCGCGCTTCTCCCAGATTTGTGCGAGGTGGTCGCCGACTTCTCCGTGATAGGCGAGCAGCCACGAAGCTTCCGCATACCTTTCCGCCCTGTCGAGATCGCCCTGCTGGAATAGCACCCAGCCGAGGGTGTCCCAGTACGCCGCGAGGCTGTTCACGCGCACGAGGTCCTCATCGCCAAGCCGCGCCAGGGAAACATTGCGCAATTGCGCCGCCGTGGACGCCACGGCCGATTCGGCGTATTGCTGCGCGCGGTCCAGATGCGTGCCGTGCAGCGCAAGCTGGTAGGCGACGTTGTTGAGCATGGTGGGCGAGGATGAAATCTCCAGCCCCTTGTCGAAGGCCTCCAGCGCCTTCTCCGGCTGCTTCAGATTCAGGTAGCAATCGCCGAGGCTGACGAACAGGCCGGCATTGCGCGGAGCGAGCACCACAGCGCGCTCGAGCATCACCACCGCCTCGTCGTAGCGCTTGATTTCGCGATAGACGTCGCCCAGTTGGATGTGCGCAATCGGATCCAGCGGGCTGATTTCCAGTTGCTTCCGGAAAGCTTTGATGGCCTCGTCGTATTTCTGCTGCTGCCGGTACACGCTGCCGAGGCTGTTGTAGGCGCGCTCGTCGTAGGGGTTCAATTCGATTTGCTTGTTGAAGGCGGCGATGGCGTCGTCAAACTGGCGCATCAGGGAGTGAACTGCGCCCAACTCGAGCCACGCGCCTTTGTATTTAGGGTCTTTCTCCACCACACGCTTGTAAAGCTCGATGGCCATCTTGAGATTGGAATTCTGCACGGCGGCGCGCGCCGCCTGGAACAGTTCGTCGGTTTTCGCGGCTTCGGGAATGGCCGGCGTGCCGGCAACAATGGAAGTGATGCCGATACTTTGCGCCTCGTCGGAATCGATGGTGCGTGCGAAGGAGACGTAATCGCGTACGCGCGCCGCCGGCACCTCGCGCATCAGGAAGCGCAGCGTGCGCTCGGCGGTGATCACCTGGCCTTCGACTTTGTAGGCCGAGCGATACTCGGCGTAATCGCGCTTCAGGCCCACAGGCACCGGCGGGCGCGCGGAATATTTTTCGGGGATCGTCAGCTTGAGCCGGGTGATCACATCCGTGGGCGTGCCCAACTCGATTGGATCGTCGTCCGGTGCGAGATCGGCATCCGCTGCCGGCATGCCGATGGAAGGCAGCGGCAGGCGAAGCTGCGACTGCTTGCTGGACCAATCCAGAAAATTGGTGATGGAGACGCGGTATTCGAGGCGAAAGGGAACCGAAGTGTCGGCGGGATCAGACGGATTCACTTCCGTAACGGTGCCGCCCAAGCCGTCGGAGTAAGCCACGACTTGTCCCAATTCCTTCCAGCGGCTTTGCGGTGTGCGGCGGAAGGCCATGCGCAGCGGCAGTTCGTTGTCGCCGCGAAGGACGTAGCGGACCAGCGCCTCGAGCTTTCCCAGTTCGCTGATGCTTCCTTCGATGGTGACGCGCTGGGTGCTGGGGAACGGCGGGTCAGGCGGCGTCTCGATCAGGCGCGGCGCGGAGCCGTCGGACGGGATCACCAGCGCCTTCTTGCCGCGCAGGTTCGAACTCAGCAGCCGAAACGGCGCCACCTCGGTGGTCGTGTCCATCCAAAGCAATTCTTCACCGAGTGGCACAGCGCTAATGACGTGATCGAATTGCGAAGGCGACGGGACGTCTTCATCGAGTTCGCGCTGCGAACTGATCAGCACCGGCCAGGCCCGCAGGCCGGCGGCTTCCAGCAGCGACGAGAGCAGGGTGTGCTTATCCTTGCAATCGCCGTACTGGTTGGAGAGCACCTCCGCGGCGGCGTGTGGCTGGAACCGCCCCACGCCGAAGGACAGGCTGACGTAACGGAAGTTGCGCGCCACGTAGCTGTAGAGCCCTTCGATCTTCTCCATGTCGGTGCTGAGGCCGGCGGTCAACTCGCGCGCTTTGGCGGCAATCGCGTCGCTGGGCGCAACACGCTCGCGCTGTAGCTGGCCATACCAGCGGCCGATTTCTTCCCAGCTTTGGAAGGTGGAGAGCTGCACGTCGGAGGAATGGCGCTTCTTGCGCTTGGCTTTTTTCGCGCGCGTTTCGTTCCCTTCGTCCTCCTCATCGCTTTCGCGCGCCGGAGTGGAACTTCTCCAGCGCAAGACGCGCTCGCCGGATTCCACGATGTCTTCCGTAGAGAGCGACGGGGCATCGGCTTCTCTCGGCTGCGTTTTGAGCTTCAAGGTGCGGCCTGCGGGCACAGTGACTTCCAGTTGCTCATCGAGCACGATGGCTTCGCGGGTGAAGTTGTACTCGAGCCAGAAGTGGCCGGGCGCGAGCGGCTGGGTGATGGTGGTGGTGATGGTGTAGAGCAGCGTCTCGCCGGGGCGCAGGCCGGGGACGGTGACGTGCTTCTGGCGATAGTCGGTGTAGACCGGCGCTTCGCGCTCAATGGGTGCGCTCAAATCTTGCACCGCGTCCTCACCCGCGGTGACCACAGAGCCATCCGCCTTGAGAACCTTCACTTCATCGACGGACATGGTTTCGTTGGCGGAGTTATATCCGAGCGCAAGCTGGCCCAGCGCCTGTACGCCGGCCTCGCTCTGCACGCGAATGCGCGCGGTCAGCCGGCGCTGGCCGGTGCCGTCGTCGTTGAACTTGGCAACCGTGCGCAGCGATTCAAAAATAAAGGGTTCGCGCAAGTAATCCGGCGGTTTCTCGGCGGTTTTTTCCTGTGCGGTCGCGGGCGGGTGGATTGCAGGCGATGCTTGCCCCGGTGCATCGGGGCGCGCAGCGACGCCGACTGCTGCGCACAGAGTCAACACGATCCATAGCAGGCGTGGTGGCCGGCGGTCTTGCATGGCGGTCTCCTGAAGTTTGTTGCGGCCACTAGTGTAGGGCAAGGTGGCAAACAATGTAAGGGCCTTTGCGCGAACTATGCCCCAAGGTATCAAGGGGGCTTCCGCACGCGTTCGAATCGTGTGCCCAGAGCGATGGCGCCTCTGGGTTAGCTTTTATAAACGTAGCCAGAGGGTAGGGAGTTGTGATAGAAAGCCGCCGGTGGTCACAGCCCGTCGCTTTCTTCGAGGCTACCCATCCGGCAGCGGAGAGAGCGCACGGCGGGGTTGGACGCTCGCAAACCTGAGTCCTCAGGGTGGTGCTTATGGTACCCGTCGCTCACGGTCCTGCTCCAGTCGTGCGGTTGTACCTCATTTGCAAATTCCCCATGGTTCGTGCGGTTCTCCGCCAATGGCTGGCTGGAGAGAGCGGTATCGAAGTCGTCGGCGAAGCCGATCCGAGTGAACTAGCCACGAATATCCCACCCAACGCCGCCGATGTCTTCCTGGTGGAGCAAGTCGGCGGCAGCCGTGGGCAGTGCGGCTGTGTGGCGGACCTCCTGTCGTGCCAGCCGGAAGCGTGCGCCATCCTGCTGACGGATATCCATGATGCGGATGCGGAAATGGCTGCGGTGCAAGCCGGCGCGCTGGGGGTAGTCGGCAAGGATGAATCGCCATTCGAACTGGCCGAGGCCGTGCAAAAAGTTCGCATGGGCGAGCCTAAGTTTAGCCCTGCGACAATGACCCGCGTGCTTCGCCAAGTGTGGAGAGGTCGAGGCCGGGATGCCTCGCGTGCCGGCAAATCCGGCCAGCTCACCTGTCGCGAGCGCGAAGTCGCCGGGCTGGTGGCGGAGGCGCTCAGCAACAAGCAAATCGCCGAGAAACTCTTCATCAGCGAGGTCACGGTTCGTCACCACCTCACTTCGGTTTTCGCCAAGCTAGGTGTAAGCAGCCGCCTCGAACTCGCGCAGTACACCTACCGCCACGGACTCGCAGGAAATTCAATCGCGGAAGCGTGGGAGGCGGCGCCGGCCCCGCCATCTGTGCCCCCGCTCCCGCCACGCAGACTCGGCGCGCCACGCGGATATGCCGACGCTCGCAGTTCCGGCACATTCAGGCCGGAATGGCGCAAATCTCCCATCAAGTAGTGGCTCATCCCTGCCTGTACAAAATTGGGCGCTTCGACTCATGGTGCAAACCCTTGCACATCGGGTAGCTTGCCTCCACTCCATCGCGAGTTGGAGAGGAGAAGCCCGATGCATCTGCTCAAATCTGCGTGGAAACGCAGCGCGCGTGAATCTTTTCGCAACCGGCAGGAAATTATCAAAGCGCGGCTGGGGCGGCGGGAGATGTTCAAGCTTGGGCTGCTGAGCAGCGCGGGTTACTTGGTGACCAAGCAGGGCTTGAGCGCATGGGCCTCCGGCGGGTGCG
>JBOGNS010000445.1:0-5429 GCA_050747305.1 Candidatus Acidiferrales bacterium
CACCGAAACTGCACAAAAGAGATGGCGACCTGAAGGTCGCCGCTACACCGACTGCACACAAAGAGATGGCGACCTGAAGGTCGCCGCTACACCGACTGCACACAAAGAGATGGCGACCTGAAGGTCGCCGCTACATATGACACTGCAATTGGAAGAGATGACGCATCGAGCGACGCAGGAACTGGCGCGACGATTGCGGTCGAGCAACACCAGCCGGCTATTTGGCTTTGAGCTGGAGACGGCCGAGCCGGGGCGCGCGGTGGTGGCGATGCGCGTCCGTCGGCGGCACCGGCAGGTGCATGGCGTAGTACACGGCGGAATTTTGGCGGCGCTGGCGGATACCACGGCGGCACTGGCAGTCTATATGGCTTTGCCGCGTGGGACGCCGCTGGCGACGGTGGAGTTGAAAATCAATTTTCTCGAGCCGGTGGCGCGAGGGAAGGTCACAGCCGAAGGACGGATGCTGCGGCTAGGCCGCAACTTTGCCGTCGCGGAATGCGATGTGCGCGACGCGGACGGGCGGCTGGCGGCTAAAGCGCTGCTGACGTTTGCGATCAATCCCACGGGCATTCCGAAGCTACGAGTGGGAGAGAAGCGCAAGGCGCGGAGACGCAACTGAGATGAGGTTACAGGAGGTTATTGAAGTCGGGCAAATCCACAACTTCCAAAACTTCCCATAACCTCCAAGACCTCCAAGATGGCGCGTCGCAAGTTCAGGCCGCGCGAGGCGAGCCTCGCGCGGGGAGAACGGCAGCAAGCTGCCGCACTCCAGATTATTGTCCGTTGGTCCCGCCCTGCGCGTTTTCCTCGCCGTCTTTGTACAGGTACTTGATCACGTGCTTGTAGATCAGCAGGTTGGGGCTGCCGTAGCGAGTCAGCTTGATGCAGTCGCGGTCATACCACTCGACCGTACCGCGCAACACTTCGCCATCGTTCAGTACCACGGCCACCGGCGTGCGCGACTGCATTTGCTTGACGTAGTAGAAATTTTCGGCGTTGGTCTGGTCCGGCGGCGTCGGCTTGCGGCGCTGCTGCGGACCGCCCTGCGGCGGCCCCTGCGGGCGCGGGTAGTGCTGCTCCTTGACTTCGGTCAATGAAGGGCGAATTAGTTTACGGTTGACCATCCCAGCTCCTTCTTCACGTTCTTCCCGGTTCCGGTGATTGCCCGGATGGGGACGGTGAGGACTTGATTTCATTGGACGCTTCTCCTTCCGTCCGGGTTGCTGAATTTCTTGCCTGTCGCTCGAGTTTGCGGTTACTTGCCCGATGGCCCGGCGGTGCGGCCTTCACCGGCGGCGCGCAACGTGACGGCAAGGGCGTCGAGGCCCAGTTGCCGGCTGATGTTGCGACGCAGCCGCTCATGCAACTCGTCCAGTTGAGCGACAGCCCTGGCGACCCCTTCGAGTCCTGTCTGCTTGCTGAGCGCCTGCAATTCCCGCATGAGGTCTGGATTGCGCAGAACGCAACTGCCCGGACAGTGTGACAGCTCCAGAAGGTCGTTTAGCAGACTATAGAACACTGCGAGCAAATTTTCAAATCCCTGCCTTTCGTCCTTGGCCAGCCGCTCGGCTTGCTCGATGGCAGGGGCCATTTTCTGCCCTGCCACGGCGGTTTCCACCAGCCGCAGGACTTCGCGGCGCAGGCGGGTGGACTCCGCCAGATCGAGCGCGAGCGCCGCGCCGGGGCTGCCGCCGGTGAGTTGTGCGGCGAGCTTGCGCTCGGCGGGTTTGAGGCCCGTGGCGCGTTCCTTGAGGAATGCCTCCACTTCTTCGGTACGTAGCGGCGCAAAGAAAAATTGCAGGCAGCGCGAGCGAATCGTTTCCAGCAAATCGTATGGGTTGGAGGCAATCAGGATCAGCGTGGCGGACTCGGGCGGCTCCTCGAGAATCTTGAGAAAAATATTGGAGTAGTCCCAGCGCATCGTGTCGGCATCGTCGAGGATGAAGACGCGGCGGCGCCCGGCGGGCCGGAAGTACGCCGCGCGCTGCACCGCGCGCAACTGCCCCATGCGAATCACCGGCCGCTTCACCGGATTACGCAGGCGCACCGGGTCGGGGACGATGGCCCACACGTCGGGATGCGGCTGCAGGATTAATGGGACGCGTTCGACGGTGGCGGTGTCGGGGTCCGCGCCGCGTTCTTCCAGCCCGCGCTCGACCAGCGGCTGCAAATCCTCTAGTGCGGCAGTACGACGGCAGGGATCGCATTGGCCGCAAAAGTCGTCTTTGTGGCGCTCACAGTTGGCAGCCTGCGCGAACATCCGCGCGAGGGTGAATTTGCCTACGCCGCGTGCGCCGGAAAAAAGCAGCGCGTGCGGAACGCGGTCGGCGGCCAGCATGCGCCGCAGGGCGGACACGATGTGCTCGTTGCCGATGAAATCCGAAAAGGGCATGGCGGAAACTCAGAACTCAGAACTCAGGACTCAGAACTTCGATCATCGCTGCTTTGGCTGCGAAGCTGTCGGCCGAAAAAGCGGTACTTCGCGCCGCGCAGACAATAGCATTGCGCGCACTCTGCTCTCCTTACCTCCTTATCTCCTTACTTCCTGACTTCTTGAGCGGCGATATCGAGTGTCTCGAGAGCCTTCACTACATCACGATGGATTGTATCCGGGGCTCGCATGCGATTTGCTGTCGCATCGAAGCATTCCACCGTCACCCAGTTAGACGCACGGGCGAGCGCGTCGTAGACCTTTGCGGCTTCCTCGAGATGGCGCAGGTCCGCTTCCTGAATATCGTGGCTGCGCGTGGTGTAGCCGCGCGCGCTTTTCTGCGCGACTTGCTGCTGTGCGACGCGAGCCGGGACGCGCAGGTAAATCACCAAGTCTTCTACGGGCAGGCTGTAGACTTCGTACTCGAGTTGCTTCAGCCAGCGCAGGAACTCCTCGCGCTGCTCGGGCGGCACGCGCGCGGTTTGATGGGCGAGGTTGGAGGCGATGTAGCGATCGGCCACAAGTATGCTGCCCTGCTGGCGCAAGTTTTTTTCCAGTTGCCGTTTGGCCTCGAAACGGTCACTGGCGTAGAGCAGGGCCGATAAATGGGCGTCCACGCGGTCGAGCGGGCCAAAGGCGCCGTCGAGGAATTGCCCCACCATGCGGCCAAAGAACGAGTCGTAGCGCGGGAAGCTGATGCGCTGGTGCGCCATGCCGCGCGCGTCGAGCCAGCCGGTGAGCAGCTCGATCTGCGTGCGCTTGCCCGCGCCGTCGATGCCCTCGATTGCAATGAAGTGTGCGTTCCCCATGAAGGCCACAGATGAACACAGATTAACACAGTGCGAATGGCGTCGGGCCGCGCATGGAGTGCGGGAGCTTGCTCCCGCTTTGTTTTACCTTCGCGGTACATACGAATCAGCCTGCGCTACGTAAACAGAGCGGCGGCGAGCCGCCGCACTCCAAAGAGCTGCAATGCAGCTACAATCGCGGGCGTGAGCATTGCGGACAGTGTGGCGCGGATACGCGAGCGCATCGCTGCGGCGGCAGCGCGTGCGGGGCGTCGCGCTGAGGAGATTACGCTGGTGGCTGTCTCGAAGACGTTTCCCGCCGAGCGCATCCGCGAAGCGTATGCCGCCGGGGTGCGCCACTTCGGGGAAAATCGCGTACAGGAGTGGGAGTCGAAGGCAGCGCAGCTCGCGGATTTGCGCGATGCCACGTGGCATTTGGTGGGGCATTTGCAGTCGAATAAGGCGCGGCGCGCGGTGGAGTTGTTCGACGTGATTGACTCCGTGGATAGCGTGGCCCTGGCAGAACGCCTCGACCGGTTCATAAAGGAAAGGCAAAAGTCTACCGCAGAGAGCGCAGAGGCGCAGAGTGCACAGAGGAGGCTGCCGGTTTTGATTGAGGTGCGGCTGGCGCCGGAGGAATCGAAACATGGCGTCGAGCCGGATGAGTTGCCGCGCGTGGCGCAGGCGGTGCTGGCGCTGCCGCATCTGGAGTTGCGCGGGCTGATGTGCATCCCGCCGTGGTGCGACGAGCCAGAGGATGCGCGGCGGTATTTCCGGCGTTTACGCGAGTTGCGCGATGAAGTGCGGCAGCGCGTGGGTGGGCTTGCCCCGCAGACGCAGCGGGGCGGCCCGCCGCCACATGGGGCGCAGCTAGCAGCGCCCCTACCTGAGCTGTCCATGGGCATGTCGCACGATTTCGAAGTGGCCATCGAGGAAGGCGCGACGCAGGTGCGCATAGGAACCGTAATCTTTGGCAAGCGTGCATGAGGATCTCACCGCAGAGGACGCAGAGGGCGCTGAGGAAGAAATGATTGAACCGGTACAAAAAGGGGATGCGGTGGTGTTTGCGGTGCGGGTGCAGCCGCGGGCGAGTCGTGACGAGATTGTTGGCGAGTGGGCGGGCGCGTCGGGCGAGCCGAGCGCGCTGAAGGTGCGGCTTACCGCTCCGCCGATCGATGACCGCGCGAATGTGGCGTTGTGCCGGCTGCTGGCCGATGCGCTGGGCGTGGCGGTGTCGGCGGTGCGCATCGTTTCCGGCGAACGCAGCCGGATGAAGCGCGTTGAGGTGAGTGGGGTGCGAGCACTTACGTGAAAGGGTTAAAAAGTGAAAGGGTTAAAGCGCAAAAAAGTGGTGAGCGCACCGGCACGGGGGCATTGCAGCACCGGTGGGCAAGAAGGCCGTTTGAAAGGCGGTAAAACGGCTGTTAGAATCGGCGCGGCTGAGGTGTGACGCGGATTCCCATGCGGTTGCTTTGCACTGATCGTTGACCACTGTCCACCGACCACTGGCTCTCGATGCCCGATATCAAAGCGATACAAGCCGAGCTGCGCGCCGCGAAGATTGACGGCTGGTTGCTCTACGACCTCTACCACCGCGACCTGATTGCCTACAAAGTCTTGGGACTCGATTCGGTGCTGGCGAAGCGGCGCTGGTTTTACATGATTCCGGCGAAAGGTGAGCCGCGCAAGCTGGTGCACCGCATCGAGGCCGGCGTGCTGGATTCGCTGCCGGGAACGAAGATGCTCTATGCGGGCCACGAGGAGCTGGCCAAAGCGCTACCCAAGCTGCTGGGGCGCGGCAAGGGCAGGGTGGCGATGCAATATTCCACCGAGGTGCCGATCATTTCGCTCGCCGATGCGGGCACGGTGGAAACGGTGCGCGCGCTGGGTAAGAAGGTGGTCAGCTCGGGCATGCTGGTGCAGCAATTCGAGGCCACGTGGTCGAACGACCAATATCTGACGCACTTGCAAGCCGGACGGATTATCGACCGCATCATGCTGCAGGCGTTCGCGCAGGCCGCGACGTATGTGCGTCAGAAAAAAGAATTGAGCGAGTACGACTTGCAGCAGTGGGTGCAGGAGCAGTTTCGCGCGAACTTGCTGGTCACCGATAGCGGGCCGATTGTGGCCGTAGGGCCGCACAGCGGCGATCCGCACTATGAGCCGAAGCACGGCGCGTGCGCGATGATCCGTGAAGGCGACCTGCTGCT
>JBOGNS010000446.1:0-2241 GCA_050747305.1 Candidatus Acidiferrales bacterium
GCACCGAGCGCGGCTGGATATCGCTCCACAC
This sequence comes from Candidatus Acidiferrales bacterium, assembly GCA_050747305.1. Lineage (GTDB taxonomy): Bacteria > Acidobacteriota > Terriglobia > Acidiferrales > UBA7541 > JBOGNS01. The sequence goes on from JBOGNS010000446.1 coordinate 32, forward strand.
AGCCCGCACGGCCATGGGCCCTGCGGGCGTCTCGAATGTACCCTCGACGACGAAGTCCTGTCCTTCCCAGCGGCCCGAAAAAATCGAAGCCGCGGCGGTTTCATTGCTCACCGCGATCAATTGATACGCGCCGGCCTTCGCGTCCCACGCGTAAATATCGTGACCGCTGGTTTCACCCCGCGCGCTTGACGATGTTTTCCAGTCAATGAGCAGCGAAAGCCCGCCGGGGCCGCGCCGCACGGTCATCGTGCCTTTGCCTGATCCTGCGGGACCCATCGTGCCCGCCTCGTACGTTTCCGTGTACTGCCAGGCGCCAACAAGGAAGTCCAGGCGCGCCATCTCCGGCCCCGGTTTCGGCAGCGATGGCGCCTGGCCTTCCGCGAGCATCACGACAAGCAGAATCGCCATCACCAGCATGCAAAGCAGCGTGCAAATGTGAATTCCACCGATTCTCATCACAACCTCCTGCGCGTGCGTGAACCGAACCAATCCTCGTTTTGACTTCTGCGACCTCTGCGTTTCCCCTGAAGTTCAGCTTTTCGTTTAACCGGCTTGCGCCGAGGCAGGGAAGAGCCGATCGAGCAGCGCGTTCCAACGCGATTCCAATGCGCGCACATCGGCCTCGGGCACGCCGTAGGTTTGCAGCCACAGATTCACGTCGCGGTAGTTGCGCATGGGCAGGTCGTCGAGCTGCACGCGCCAGAAGGCGTGGTTCAAATTTTCCGCCGTGCCGCTGAATTCTTTGCCCGGAACGTGGGCGTGTACCACGCCCTCGAAGCTCGCGCCATCGGCCATGCGGACAGCGTAGCGATCACCGGCGCGCAAGCCATCGAACCCGCCATCGGCCAGCAGGGCGCCCGGCGCCATCAGCCGCCGCCACGCATCCTCGGCGGATACATCGCGGAAGCGCCGCGCCCACGCCACCAGCCGCGGCGTGCCGCGATGCCGCTCGAGATACAGCTTCAGCCCGCGCAACTGGAAGTGCCAGCCGCGGCGCGTGCCGTCGAACTCCTCGTCCCACACTGCATCTGCGAGAAAGCCCGACTGCACGATGCGCACCAACGTCTTGCCCTCGCGCGATTCCAGCCACACTTCCGTGGCCATTCTTACCGGCGGCTGCTGCCCCGGTGGGAATACGGGCACAGTGCGCAGGTAGCGCATCGGCTCGCTGGCCTCCACGCGGCCGACGAACTTGAAGTCGTCGCCCCAGGCCATCCACACCGTGCCGTCGGGGTTCTCGCCGGCTTGCAGGGGAAACCAGCGCGTCATCTCTTCGGCATCGGTCAGCGCCTTCCACACCGCCTCCACCGGCGCGTTGATTTCGATAGTCTCTTCCACATTGCGCGTCTGTATCGGCGCAGCCATCTCTCCTCCAACGGCACGGGCAATCCCTCGGAGTGCGGCTGCTTGCTTTGCCCTGAGCCTTGCTCAGGCAAGCGAAGGGCCGCCGCCTTGCATTTGCCGCGGCTTGCCGCGCCTGTCACCCCGAGGCCCTGCTGCGATCAATCGTTGCCCCCGGCCGCCGTACTTGCTTCGCTCGGCGCCGGAAACTGCTTGCTCATCCAGTCGCGCCACAGCGGCTCGTCGCGCTGCGCCACCGCAGCTGCCGCGTCGCCATACAAATAGAAGGCCAACGACGCCATCACCGAGCCGCCGCAGTCGAACAAATTGACCCACGCCGCGCCGGGCGCCGGCTGCTCCAGCCGAACCAGAAGATCGTGATGGTCCTTCGCTTCGCTGAACTGCTCGATTACGCCCGCCAGCGGCGGCGCGCCAGCGCCGGCGGCCCAACGCTGGCCCGCCGTGAGGCCTGTTGCGCCGAGCGCCTCGGAAACTCTCTTCCACGCATCAGCCTCCGCTCCGCCGGCCATCCCCACCGCACGCATCAACGAGCAGCGCTGCCCGCGGAAGTCCGTCAAATGCAGCCGCAGGATGCGGAAGCACGCCGGCCAGCCGCTCTCGGTGCCTTCCAGTTGGCTGTCCCAGTCATCCGTGCTGGCAAACAGGCTGTGCACTACGCGCACCAGGCACTTGCCGCCCTCGCGCGCTTCAACGGTCCACTCCGTCGCCACCGGAGGCATGCCCGGCGCCCAGCCGGGATCCTCCGCCGCCAATCGCCGCGGCGGATCCCAGGCCGAGATGGTCGCCGGCGATTCCACCCCCGGCATAACTTCGAACACCATCTTCCCGCCCACGCGCTCTTCTACTTG
>JBOGNS010000447.1:0-10128 GCA_050747305.1 Candidatus Acidiferrales bacterium
GGGTAGCCCCACACGCGGTACGGCCGGTTTATGCCGGGCCGCCGCCGGCGCAACAGGATGAGGCCGAGTACCGCCATCCACGGAAAAATTCCCAGCGCAAATCCAATGTAGAAGAGCAATTGCTCGAAGGTGCCGCTCAGCACCATCACGGCGGCCAGCGTGCCCTGCGCGGCAATCGAGAACGACGGCGTGCGGAATCGGGGATGCACGTGTGCGGCGAAGCGAAAGAAGAGGCCGTCGCGCGCCATGGCGTAGTAGACGCGCGGGCCGATCAGCGTGTACGCGCTCAAAGCAGAAACCAGCGCGATACTGATCATCACCGCCAGCCATACCGCGGCGGAACCACCGAAGAGATTGCGCACGGCAACTTCGGCCACGGCTATTTGTCCGACCAGGTCTCGCAGGGGCGCGCCGGCGAAGAAGACAAGGTTCAGCAGCAAGTAGAGCAGCGCCACCGTTACCGTACCGAGCAGCAGCGAACGCGGCAGCGTGCGCGCCGGTTCGCGTACCTCCTCCGCCAGATAGGACGCGGCGTTCCAGCCGCTATAGGCAAACATCGCGAAGAGCAGGGCCATGCCGATGCCGAGCGGCTTGATGGCGGCGGTGGCTGCCGGCTGGCTGAGGAACGACCAATCCGCTTTACCGGCTGCTAGTCCGGCAAAGATCAGGCCCAGGAGCAGGGCAACGTTGAGACTGGTGAGCAGGTTCTGCACGCGCGAGCCGAGCCGCAGGCCGCAGTAATGCACTGCCGTAAGCGCTGCTACGAGGGCGAACGCTACCAGCTTTTCCGAGGCGGCGCCGGCCGGAATCAGGCCGGCCGCGGCAAGATATTTTGACGCGCCAACCCCCGCCGCGGCGCTGGGGGCTGCGAAGCCGACGAAGAAGCTCGTCCAGCCAGTGAGGAACGCGGGCAGCGGGCCGTACACTTCGCGCAGGTAAACGTATTCGCCGCCTGCGCGCGGCATGGTAGTGGCCAGTTCGGCGTAACACAGCGCGCCAGACAGAGCGATGAGCCCGCCGATTAGCCAGCAGGCGAGCACCAAGTGCGCGTTCAGTCCCTGCATCAGCATGATGCCGGTGGTGGTGAAAATGCCGGTGCCAATCATGTTGGCGATGATGACTCCGGTGGCGGAAGCCAGCCCCATCTCGCGCGGGAGCTGAGCGGGCGTTGCGCTGACGCTGGCGGTGGCGGGGTTGGAGTGAGCGGTCACGGTTCTACGGACATTGTACTTGCTCTGGAGCGGAACTCAGAACTCAGAACTCAGAACTCAGAACTCAGAACAAACTCAGAACTCAGAACTCAGAACTCAGAACTCAGAACAAACATCCTCACCGCTCAGAACGAACGCACCGAAGTCACAAGCGCAAATCGCAAAATCACGCACTTGCAATCGCAAACCACCAATCACAAATCGCAAATCACAAATCATCAATTATCACCAATCATAAGTAGCGCTGGTTGCCGACTTCTCGAAGAGCAGAAAGTACCAGGGATCGCCGTCGGCGTTGCGAAAGCCTTGCGGGCTGCGGAGGAAGCGGAAGCCGTTGCGCTCGGCATCCTCGCGCACCAGAGATTCGGGAATCTCGTGGCTGGAGTAATACGAGTTGCGCGACTTGCCCGCCTCGGCTTCTTCATCAATGATGGCGAGGCGCCCGCCCGTGCGCAGGGCGCGGAACATGCCTTGCAGCATGGCGTCGTAGTCACGCATTTCGTGGTAGGCGTTGACGACGATGATCGCGTCGAGCGAGTCGGCCGGCAGGCGCGGGTCGGCGGCTGCGCTATGCACCGTTTCGATTTGCGTTAAGTTTTCTCTCTTGGCGCGGTCGCTGATGCGGCCGAGGTCGCGCTCGTCCAGGTCCACTGCGTACACTTTGCCTTCTTTGCCCACACGTTCCGCGAGTCGAAAAGTGAAGTAGCCGCGGCCAGCGCCGACGTCGGCCACGGCGCTGCCGGCGGCCAGACCCAGCTCATCCATCACCTCCTGCGGGCGCTGCCAGCGGTCGCGGCTGGGCCAGTTGGACTCATTGCCGCGATCCTGAAGCGCAAGCACGCCCGCGCCGATACACGTGGCGAAAAATGCAGCAATCAGCGCGGCGAGCGCACGGCGGTGAGCAGCGGGCACAGAGCCTCCGAGAGACATCAACAGATAGACGGCTGAGGCGCGCCGTAGGTTTTACTCGGTGCGGAGGGCGATGATCTGGCCGTCCTCGATGCGAATTTCGACAGCCAGCGGCGGGCGGATGGCGGTGCCTTGCACCACTTCGCCGCGCGCGTAGATGCCGGCCCCGATGCTATCCAGGCGCAGCGGATCGAACACGGTTCGCGTACATGGATCAACCACCATCGGGTGCCCGGCTTGGTCGCCGTAATCGGCAGCGAGCTTGTGCAAATCCGCGACCAGCTCCAGTTCACATTTTCCGTATGCCGATTGCAGCAAGAATGCCCAATAGCCGGATGAATCCCCGGAGGAGGCATTTGGGAGACGCACCACCATCGCCGGCCTGCGCGTGCCTGCCTGCCGGATCATGAATTTGCGCGAGGCCCAGGGATCAGCCAATTCTTCAACCGAAGCTACGGCCCCCGGCAAAGAGATAACACGCGGTGGTTCGACCGGTTGCGCGTCACTCGAAGTCGCTGCTTGCGACCCGCTGGTTGCCGACGCTGACGCCGAGACCGGGATCGGCGTCGACGTCTCCGTGGAGCCAAAGGCCGACCACAGCAGCACCAAGACCATCAGCGTGATGGCGCCAGCGCCGCCGTAAAGCGCGGCCCGCGGAAGCGCGCGCAATTGACGCGGCAGCTTCTGCATCCACGCCGGGCCGGGCGTGGCGCTCGCTTCAGACTCCACTGGCGGCGGGACGGCCGGTTCAGACGGAGGTGGCTGGGGTGCCGCCTTCCTTTCTGGCACGCCGGGAAGGCGCGGCTCGGCAGGCCTGAAGGGGTCGAACTTGGGCTTACCGTCGCTGGGCTGGTCGGCCATTGGCGGAATTGTGGCCGAGCGTCGCAGCGGAATCAACCGTCGGGGCAGCCTCCCGTCCCCAAGTAGCCACGGGTGCCATCCGCGCAGGCTCCCTACGCTTGGGATTCCGTCACGGTCGCTGGTCAACTATGGCGGGAAGGATGGATTTGGGCAAAAGGTCTACACCCCACTTGCCCCAAACGCGGAAATTCCCGTAGCTTCCGCCACTCACGGCCACCACGAGATCCAACTCGGGGAACAACAATACCAATTGGCCGCCGTTGCCCTCGGCAGCGTACTGGCGAAAAACCTTGTCGCCCACTTTGACGTGGTGCAGGTGCCAGCCATACCCGTAGCCGTGATCCACCCCAAAGCTCGGTTTGAAGGCAGAATGCTCATCCGTGGAGCGGGCAACCCACTGCTGGCTGATGACGCGGCGACCGTTCCACAGCCCACCGGAAAGATAGAGTTGTCCAAGCTTAAGCTGATCCCGCGGCCGCAGATAGAGACCGCCGCCCAAGTAGGCATCGCCGGTGGGCATCAAGTTCATGTGATAATTCCCAAACTGGAGAGGCCCAGCTACGTACTCCTGGAAAAGGCGGGGTAGCCACTTGCCGGTGACCTGGGCGATCACACCGCCAAGCAAGTTGATACCAGCCGAACAGTAAACGGCTTGCTTCCCGCCTGGGTCTCGCGCCAGCGGCAGGTCGAGCGTGTACTTGTGCCAATCGGGCTGTTCTTGCTGCTGCATGCGATCCTCGTGGCCGGGAGAAGAATCATCGTTGTCATCGCAGGCCAGTCCGGAGGTCATGGTCATCAGGTGCTCGATGGTCAGTTTGCTTTTTCGCGCATCGGAGTTGGCCAGTTCTTCATAACCATCAAACAGGGGATAAATCGGCGTTGCAGGAGTGATTTTGGCCCCATGCTCCGCTGCGGCGCCCAGCAGCATAGGCGCAAAAGTCTTGCTGGCCGAGCGCATGTCGTGCGTGCGCTGCGGGCCGTACCCATAGAAGTATTCCTCCAGGACCAGCTTGCCCCTGCGTGCGATGAGCAGACTGTGGATGGGCCAGGGATTTGTGCGCGGGTCGGCGCTCCCAATTCTCTCGATCAGGGCAGCGACCTGCTCGGGGTCCAGGCCGACATCATGCAGGGAGCCGACCTGCCATCCATCCTGCTCGGCGATTGGCGGCTGGTACCGGTAGGGAGAGCCGAGCCTTGCTCGCGGAAGGAAACCGATCGCATCCTGCTCTTGCCGTCGCACGAGCACAAAGCGCAGAGGCAGCTCTGGAAAGCGCAGAGTCAAGGTTCTTCCGGACGCGTCGCAGTCGGCCCCGAACTGATCACCCGCGTTGTTCTGAGCGGAGAAAGTCAGACTGTCCCTCTCACGCACGACGCGATAGGAGCGATTGCCGCGGAAGTTGAACTCGGGGTTGTAGACGTGCGCCGTAAGCGAGCCCTCTGGCCCGACCTCAATCCAGAGATACAGCGAGATGCGTTCGTCCAGCGGAAGGACCGGCCCTCGCCACACACCGGGCCTCGCCGGGTTGAGTTCCACAGGGGTGGCATAAGAGGTGGGGCTCAGGATACCCGCAGGCTGGATCCAATGGCCGATGATGGCTCGGCCGTCGGCGCTGAGATATCCGCGAAACGCACCGGCGTGGCCCGGCAACCGAAACGCCATCGTGCTGGCTTCCCGCTGGACCGGCACGTCATAGCCCGCGATGCGCGCGCGCCACTTGGCCGCCCTGCCGTCGAGCGTAAGCTCACCGCGTACCAGCGGTCCGTACAGTTGCTCCATGCCCCATAGGCCGGCCACATCCGCGCAGGGTGCGGCTGGCTGCGCAGCGAGCGCAGCGCAACTCCAGCTCAAGGCCAGTAACCCGACAACGACTACTACCTTCATGCTTCCCTACGATGCGCCAGCGTTGGAAAGAGAGGCCAAGCGCGAACCAGTATGGCTGAAGCTCGCTGGGAGAGTCTTGTGATTGTGAAACAATTTTGCCAGCCGCCTCCTAGGATTGAAAGGCCCGTCGCAACTCCCTGGGTGTGTTTCCGGTGAGCCGCTTGACGGCGTGGCTCATTTGGCTCTGGTCCGCGAACCCTGGCTCCTGCGCGACTTCGGCCAACGGCAGGCGCGCGGCGATCAGGAGCTGGCACGCTCGCTCGACGCGGCAACCGCGCACATATTCTCCGGGCGAGCAGTGGAAATAGCGGCGGAAGGCACGGGCGAAATGAACCGAGTGCACGCCCGCAGTGCGGGCTACCTCGGCAATGGAAATCCTCAAGGCGCAACCCTCGCGAAGTTGTTCGCGCGCCCTGCACAGCCAGCGCGGAGGGTTGCGGTCGCGCATCGCATGGGCCCGCAGAGCACGGCCCAGAAGCTCCAAGCCGAGCCCCTCCAAAACGAGGCCGGAGATATCATCAGCCAGATGCATCTCCAGGCAAGCCTCGCGCGCCGTCCGAATAACGCGCTGATCGCGCAACACCACCGAATAGGGATACTCACGCTGCAACGCCTCTTCCGTGCCTGCCCGCAAGGACATGGCCAAGAACTGACCGTCCCGGGAGCGGAACCGGTCGCGGTGCGTGGTGCCCGCCGGATTGAAAATCAGGGTCAAGGGACCGCAGAGACTTTCCGCCTCACGCGCTTCGGTGATGTATGCGCCGCGCAGCACCAGCACAAAATGCGCTTCCGGATGCGAATGCCGCGGCACCTCCTCCTCCGGACAGGTACCCAACAGACTGGAAAACACGAAGGATGTTGTGCGCAGCCGTATGCGTGGTTCACCAAAGAAGACACCCAAGGGGAGAGCGCGCGGACGCGAGGCCACAGCTTGGGCAAATCCGCGTTGCGCGGACAGGCTGGCAAAAGACCGAGTCATGTCCCTCCCAAGCCGATTCGACCAAGGCAGCCGTCAGGCTGCTACTCGATGTGGATGTCGCCGGAGCTGGTGCTCAGGTCGAGCAGGAAGCCGCCGCCGCGCACCTTGCCGCGCATTTTGCGCGGGCTGAGAGTGCCGACCAGCGTGACTGGGTGCGCAGAATTGATGCGGCCGGAACTGGTTTCAGCGGCAAGCTCGAAGCCGGCGTCAGCGGGCAGCCGCACATGGATGCTGCCCGACGACGAATGCAGGCTCCAATCGCCGGTGGGTTCGCCGTCGGCGCGAATCGTGCCGCTGCCGGTGCGTGCGCGCAGCCGTCCTTTGACGTTGCTGGCCGTGATGCCGCCGGAGCCGGTATTCGCATCCACATCGCCGGCCGCGACCTGTTCGAGATCGATGGAGCCGCTGCCGGTGCTGGCAGTGATCGCGCCGGCCACACCGCTGGCAGTGATCGAGCCGCTGCCGGTGTTGGCCTTCAGCCGGCCGTTGACGCCGTCAATCTTGATGCTGCCCGAACCGGTGGAGGCGTTCACTTCACTGCCGATGGTGGCGAGGGTGATGCGCCCGGAACCGGTGGATGCATCGAGCGGGCCGTCAATCCCGGTGATCGAAGCGCCGCCGGAGCCGGTGCCCGCGGTGAGGCGCGTGGCCTTCGGCACGACAAGTTCGTAGCTGATGGAGACATTGCGGCGCCATTCGCGGTCGCGATCGTCAGTGCGGCCGATGCGGATCGTGTTGCCGGTCTGTTCGATGGGCGGGTTGGCTTCGATTTCGCGGACCAGGGCCTGCGCGTCGCTCAAGCGGTCGCGGCGCACTTTGATTTTGCCCAGTACGCGGACTTCAGAGCCGGTGCCCGGCGTCACGGTGATGCTGCCCGCGCCCGTGCGGACGTTGAGGTCCAGCGCGCCGGTCACGCTTAATGTGCGCGTGAACTGGCCTTCGGCAGTTTCGCGGCCATCCCAGGCACATGCGGGCGCGGCCAAGGCGATGATGGCGAGCGCCGCGTGTAAGGCGCGCAATTTGTGTTGCAGGTTCATGGTTGCCCTCCAGTGTCGATATTTCTGCAATGGGATACGCAATGCGGCCTGCAAAGGTTCAGACGCTGAAGGGCAGGGAAACGTCAGGTGAAAAGCTAGAGGGGCGACGTAAATCGTCGCCCCTCGGTTACTTTGGGATTGAATGGCGCTCTCGCTTGAAATAGGAGCGCATGTGTATCGGCGGCGGACAGACCTGGAGGTCTGTCCTACTTGGAGCCGAAGCGGATCACGATGCCGGTGGAGAAGCGGAAGTTATTCTGGCTTTGCCCGCCGAAGCGCGTGAGCACGTAGTCGAATTGGGCTGCGCGAAAAGCGAAGCGGTCGCCGGCCTTAATGTCAACGCCGCCGCCCAAGTTCATGGCGAACACCGTGTCCGATACGCTGATGCCAAGTGCGCTGGCGCTGATGCGCGCGGCGCCGAACTGCGCATGGGCGAACGGCTGGAAGCTTTCGCTATCGCGGACCGTGACACGCGGGCCGAAGGTGAAGGTGTAGGCACTGGTGTCCACACCCATGATGTCCTTGTAATGGCCGCTGAAGTCCCCGGCAATACCGAACCATTCGTTGATGTTGCCTGCTACCGAGGCGTGCCAGCCAGCCGGGATGTTTTCTCCGGAGGCGCCGCCGCCGGGATTGAGCCGCAGGTAAGAGTAGCCGCCGAATACTTCCGCCTGCGGAGTTTGTGCCTGCACCGATAAAGCAAACACACTGATCACCAGCAACGAGAGAAAACCCACCTTGAGTCGCATCATTTTCCTCCACAATTTACGATTTTGGCTGACAGTCATTCGACAGCCACACTAGCGACTGTCCCCGTGCGCGCGGCCCGCGATGTGACACTTTCCCGAGCGTCACACGGGTGCTGCGCGCGTCCCAGCTTAGAGTGAGGCAAATTTGCGCGAAGTTGTGACTGGAGTACTGTGCCGACGCCCTAACCGTTACCTGAACTCAGGTACAGGCCCGGAGACAGCGCCGAGCGCGGCCCGCGCCGTAAGGAGGTGCTGCGAAACGCGTCCATCGCGAGCGCTTAGCCCGTGGGAATACGGGAGTTGAGACGCGCGGAGGCGCGGGAGGCAGTCCTGCTAGGCCGCGGTGCCGCAGCATTTCTTGTACTTCTTGCCGGAGCCGCAGGGGCAAGGGTCATTGCGTCCGACTTTGGCGCCGGCGCGCGCGGGTTTGGGCGCTTCGGCCTGCGCGGGGCCGGTCTGATAGGAGAGCTGCTGCATCTGGCGCTGCTGGCGGCGCTCGATCTGGCGGGCCTCATCTTCGGGCCGCGCGGGCTGCATGAGGAAAAGGAAGCGCACGGTTTCGGTGTCGATGCGGTCCATCATCTCTTCGAAAAGCGTGAAGGCCTCTTTCTTGAATTCCACCAGCGGATCTTTCTGGCCGTAGCCGCGCAGGCCAATGCCTTCCTTCAGGTGGTCGAGCGAGAGCAGATGGTCTTTCCACTGCGTGTCCACGATATCGAGCACGATACGGCGCTCGAGCCAGCGCAGCATCTGCGGGCCGAAGAGCGTTTCCTTTTCCTCGTAGCGCGCCTTGATTTTTTCCACCAGCGCGTCCACCAATTCGTCGTGGCTGAGCTGCGCAGCGTCGATGCCGGCGGACTTCGCTTCGACGCCGAATTGATTCAGCACTTCGTTGGCGAACTGCGTGGTGTTCCAGCGGTCGGGATGCTCTTCGCGCGGGCAGTAGGTCTGCGTGATGCCGATGGCGATGCTCTCGGCGATTTCCAGCACGTATTCTTTCTGGTCTTTGCCTGCGAGCGCGGCGCGACGGATGGAATAGATCGTCTCGCGCTGCTTGTTCATTACGTCGTCGTACTCGAGCAGGTGCTTGCGCGCTTCGAAGTTCTGCGCCTCGACGGTCTTCTGCGCGTTTTCGATGCGCCGCGAGATCAGCCCGGACTCGATGGGCACGCCTTCGGTCATGCCCAGCCGGTACATCAGATTTTTCACGCGCTCGCCGCCGAAGATGCGCATCAGGTCGTCTTCCAGCGAAAGGAAGAAGCGCGACGAGCCGGGGTCGCCCTGCCGCCCGGCGCGCCCGCGAAGCTGATTGTCAATGCGCCGCGCCTCGTGCCGCTCGGTGCCGAGGATGTGCAGGCCGCCGAGCGCCACCACTTCATCGTGCTCGGCTTTGCACTGCTGCGCATAGTGCTCGAGGATCGGCTTCCACGTTTCCAGCGGCGCCTGGAAGATGCGCCCTTCGTGCTGGAAGAGCACCATCGGATTCTGGCCCGCGCCGTCGCCGCTACCCGGCGGCGCGCTCACCACTCCGGCGGCGGGCGCGTAGGGCATGGCGAGTTTTTCGCGCATGCAGTGATCGCGCGCCATAGATTCCGGGTTGCCGCCGAGCAGGATGTCCGTGCCGCGGCCGGCCATGTTGGTAGAGACGGTAACCGCGCCCTTGCGCCCGGCCTGCGCCACAATGTGCGCCTCGCGTTCGTGCTGCTTGGCGTTGAGCACGTGGTGCGGGACTTTCGCCTTCTTCAGCAGGTCGGCCAACAGCTCGGACTTTTCGATGGAGATGGTGCCCACCAGAACCGGCTGGCCGCGCTCGTTGAGCTGCTTGATGCCGTCGGCGAAGGTGCCGTCTTCCTGCATCACGCCGTGTACCACCGCGGTGAATTTTTCCGGCTCGGTGCGATAGACGATGTCCGGATTCTCAATGCGAATCAGCGCGCGGTTGGTGGGGATTGCCACGACATCGAGGTTGTAAATTTTCGAGAACTCGGCGGCTTCCGTCTCCGCCGTGCCGGTCATGCCGGAGAGCTTCTTATACATGCGGAAATAATTCTGGAAAGTGACGGTGGCCAGCGTCTGATTCTCGCGCTCGATGCGTACGCCTTCTTTGGCTTCCACGGCCTGGTGCAGGCCGTCCGACCAGCGGCGCCCGGGCATTTGGCGGCCGGTGAACTCGTCGACGATCACGACTTCGCCTTCTTTCACCACGTAGTCCACGTCGCGCTTGAAGAGCGTGTGCGCGCGCAGGGCCTGATAGACGTGGTGGATCGTCTCCATGTGCGCGGGGTCGTACATGTTGCCCAGCGCGAGCAAGCGCTCGACTTTGCCGACGCCTTCTTCGGTCAGCGTAGCAGTCTTGTGCTTTTCGTCGATGGTGTAATCGATCTCGCGGATCAGCTTGGGGATGATTTTGTCAATCTTGTAGTACTTGTCGGTGGCTTCTTCCGATGGGCCGGAAATGATCAGCGGCGTGCGCGCTTCGTCAATGAGGATCGAGTCCACC
>JBOGNS010000448.1:0-6149 GCA_050747305.1 Candidatus Acidiferrales bacterium
GCGCCGGTGCGTGCGCATCGAACGCGCGGCCTTCATAGCGGACTTCGCCGCCCGCCAGCATGGCCTGCACGATTTCGATGCTCTCGCGCATCACCGTGGCCGGAGTCGCCTCTTTGCCTCTTTCTCCTTCGCCGATTTCTTTCATGAAGATTTTCGAGGCGCCGAGGCCAAGCAAGAAGCGGCCCGGCGCGAGGTCTTGCATCACGCGCGCTTCCATGGCGATTTGCACCGGATGGCGCGTGAAGGGCGAGATGATGCCCCAGCCCACGTTGATGCGGCGCGTCTCGCGCGCAATCAGCGCGCACAGCGCGGTGCAGGAGCGCGCCTCCATGGCGTGCTTGCGCCACCACGGATAGGCTTCCGCCAGCCAGAAGGTGTCGAAGCCGGCCTCGTCGCACGCGCGGGCCATGGCGAGGGTTTCGGCCGCAGGCTCCATGCTGAGTTGCAGTACGCCGATGCGAAAAGGGACGGGCATAAGTCTCCCTGTGGAGTGCGGCGGCTTGCCGCCGTTCTTCCCGCGCGAAGCTTGCTTCGCGCGGTCGGGCGTTCGGCAACGTACTCGGTCGCATGCGCGCTGGCTAGCGCATGTACCCGCTGAACAGCGCGCGAGGCAAGCCTCGCGCTTGCAGAACGGGAGCAAGCTCCCGCACTCCATAGCGCCGCGATTGAAACGCAGCAGCGCGGCAAAGTCAACGCGCGCGGTGGCGGGCGAAAGCGCGCTGCAAACGGTGAAGCTGCGCAGGCGTGTCGAAGTCCGCGTAGATAGCGCGCGAATGGATGGGCACCAGCTTCACACGGCGTGGGTCGCGCTCGACCAGGTCGCGCGCCGTGCGGGTGCGCGCCAATTCTGGGCGCAGCTCGGGCGCGAAAATTACGGGATGACCCGCGCGCCAGCTATACACCGGCGAGATGATGACTTGCTCGCGCTTCCGCTTCGCGTAGGCGCGTGCAATACGGCGAAGGATCGCCGGCGTGAGCAGCGGCAGGTCCACCGGGTAGAGCAGGAAGGCGGCGGTGCGTGGCACGTGGCGCATTGCGGCGCGGATGGAACTGAGCATGCCCGCCCGCCAGCGCCGGTTGACGATGACGCGCGCGCCACGAAGCTTTGTGGGCGGCACGGCGGCGCGCACACGCGCGGCGTCGCAGCCGAGCACGACGATCGGGCGGCCGAGTCCGGCACGCCGGCAATTGGCGAGGGCAATCTCGATCGCGGTGCGGCGGCCGAACCTAGCAAGCGCGTGCGGGGAGCCGAGGCGCGGTGCAGCGCCGGCAGCGAGAATAATGGGCACGACTGAGGGAACGCTCCGCTTGCGGCTACGCTGGTTCACTTTGACACAGGAAAAAATGTCACCGCAGAGGGCGCAGAGGACGCAGAGTATTTCGGTCTTTGTTTCTGCGATTCTCTGCGACCTCTGCGGTGAAAGCTCCCTCGCTTCGCCCGGGACAGCTCGTGAGCTACAATTCTGCGCGAAGGATGCTTCCAACTCGCTGAAGGAGCGCGCACAGGCTGAAAGCCTGTGCTACAGAACCCGTGAGCATCAGCCGCGCTGAAATCGAACGACGATACCACAACCTGCGCGCCGCCATGCAGCGTGAAGGCATGCCGGCGCTGCTGGTGTGCGGCAACCAGTACACCGGCTTCGAAGGCGCGGTGCGCTACACCTCGGGCTTCGAGATTGTGCACCGCTACGTTTACGTGCTGATTCCGCTGGAAGGCGAGCCCACGCTGATCTTCCCGCGCGAGGCGCGCTGGATTGGCGACAAGTCCGCGCCGTGGGTGCGCGAGCACGTGTGGCCGGAGCTTCCCGGGCTCTGGGTGCGCGAGCGTTGCGCGGAAAAAGGCTGGAAGAAGCTGGCGGTTTACGGGATGGACGCGGTGATGGCAGTGCGCGACTACCGCGAGCTGGCCGGCGCGGTGGAGCTGGTGAATTTCGATTTCCATTTCGATATGGCGCGCGCGGTGAAGAGCGAGGAGGAATTCACGCACATTCGCGAGTCGCTGGACATCATCCTCGACGGGTTCCAGGCGCTGCTGCGCGCCTACCAGCCGGGCCGCACGGAAGCGGAAATCATGGCCCCGGCTGTCGAGCGCTTTTTTGCGCGGGGCGCCGGGCCGCGCATGATGAACATCCTGCTCTCCGGCTCGAACGGCACGGCGGAAGCGTTTTTCAAGGTGCCGACGCATCGCAAGGTGGCCGCTGACGATCTGCTGCTCTATTCGCTGGAAATTGCCAACAGCGAAGGTTACTGGGTGGAATTTTCGCGCGCGCTGATCAAGGGCAAGCTTAGCCCGGTCACGGAAAGAATGAAGGCGGTTTATTCCGAGGCTCTGGAAGCCGCGCGGCTGAAGATGCGCGACGGCGAACGTGCCAGCGAAGTGCATCGGGCCGCAGCCGACATCTTTGCGAAGGCCGGCTTCGGGCTGGGGCACTTGTCTGGCCACTCGATTGGCGTGACCATGATCGAGCATCCGGCCATCGGCGCCACCAGCTCCATCGAGCTGCGCGAAAATATGGTGCTCAGCTTTCATCCGCAGGTGGTGGACCAGGACGGCAAAGTCTGCCTCTATACGCAGGACATGTACCGCGTCGGCAAACGCGAGGGCGAGAATCTTTGCGCCGCGCCGTGGAAGCTCTACACCGGCGAAGAGGCGGCCGGCCTGCGCGGCACCGTGGGAAGCGGCCGGTGAGGACGAGCCTGTACAAGCCGCATCCGTGGCACGGCGTTCCGATTGGCGATGAGGCGCCGCGAGTGGTTGTGTGCTTCATCGAGATTGTGCCTACGGATACGGTCAAATACGAGATTGACAAGCTGACCGGCTACCTGAAGGTGGATCGCCCTCAGAAATTTTCCAACGTTTGTCCCACTCTCTACGGCATGATCCCCCGGACTCTGTGCGGTGAGCGCGTGGGCGCGTTCTGCGCCGAACGCAGCGGACGCACGCTGGCGGGCGGTGACGCCGACCCGATGGATATCTGCGTGCTTACGGAAAAACAGTTTCCACGCGGCGACATCCTGCTGCACGCGGCGCCCATCGGCGGCCTGCGGCTGATTGACAACCAGCAGGCGGACGACAAGATCATCGCCGTGCTCGAAGGCGATGCGGCCTTCGGCGGCTGGCGGGATATCGGTGAATGCCCGCCCGGACTACTGGAGCGCCTCCAGCATTACTTCCTTACCTACAAACAGCCGCCCGGAGAGTCTCACCCGCGCTGCGAACTGGCGGGCGTTTACGGCGCGGACGAGGCCCAGGAAGTGATCCGCCGCAGCGTCGAAGACTATCGCGCCGAGTTCGGCCACTTGCAGGCGATCTAATCCAGCCATTTTGGCTTTACAAATACGAAGCGGACTGAAACGGTGGTTCCGCATCTTTACCGGATGCTTGCGCGTCCAATCCTGCATGCATGTGGCGGAGATTTGGCGGTACCCGGTGAAGTCCATGGCAGGCGAGCGGCTGAAGGAGGCCGAACTCGGCGCTGATGGGATTCCCGGCGACCGCATCTATCAGGTGCGGCGCGCGGATGGGCGCATTGTCGATGCGCGAGCGCACCCGCGCATGCTGGGCTTGCATCCCACCTTCACCGCGACGGGTGAGTTGCTGATCGATGGCAAGCCGTGGGATGCGCCGGGAGTGGCGCTGGCCGTCGAGGAAGCGGCGGCGGTTGACCCGGGCGCGCGGCTGGTGCGTTATGAAGGCGCGGAGCGCTTCGACGTGCTGCCGCTGCTGGTGGCCACCGATGGGGCGATTGCCGCGCTCGGTTACGACGGGCGACGATTGCGGCCGAATATCCTGCTTGGCGGCGTGGATGGCTTGGCCGAGCGCGAATGGAGCGGGCGCGCGCTGCGTGTCGGCGAGGCATTGATTGGTATTCTTGATCTGCGCTCGCGCTGCGTGATGACCACCTACGACCCGGACACGCAAGAACACGACCCGCGCGTGCTGCAACGTATTCAGCGCGAATTCGCCGGGCGCATCGCGCTCGATTGCTGGGTGATTCGCGGCGGGCGGATTCGCGTTGGCGACGAAGCCGAGCTGGCAGAGCCGATCGAGCGGCCCAGCGATGAGGTGTGGGGCCGTTACGCGTCGGAAGCGACGCGAGCGAAGTAGCGCGCGATCTGGCAGGTTTGCAGGCGTCCTGCGTGAGCCTGCGAACTAAAAAAACCCCGGCCAAATACCCGGAGTGGCGAGTTCGAGGAGGTGGCCGTCCGGGTCGCGGAAGTAGATGCTGTGGCCGCCGTAGGACCACTGCTTGCGCTCTTCGATCACGATGCCATGCTCGGCCAGCCAGCGTTCCCACACCGGAAGGTCGGCAACGCTGGTGGCGAAGGCCAGGTGATTCTGCCCTGCGCCATCGTGATCCGGGGAGCCGCCTTTCTTGAATAGCAGCAGCAGTTGAGCTTCTTTTACCTGCATGGCGCGCAGGCGCGTTCCGTCGCTGGCTATGAGGGAAAGGCCGAAGATTTCTTCATACCAGCGCTGCGAGCGTTCCGTATCCGCCACGTACAAGCAAGTTTCGAGAACGCCGATGAGCTTTGGCGGCATGAGCGAAGCGGTGATGCTTCATTTCTTTGATTGCAGTGAGATCAACTCCGGGCGCGCGGCGGGTGTACCTTCGCGGCGGGGTAGGCCGGTAATCTGTGAGTCGTTCGCAGCCGACGACGCGGGGGCGCCGGGGCGGCGCGAGTATTTGGTGGCCACGTAGTCGTCCACCAGGGCGCGGAAGGCGCGGTCGAGCTGTTCGTAGTTGCCTTCCAGCGTGGTGAATTTTTGCCCGTCGATGTAAACCGGGCAGCGCGGCTCTTCGCCCGTGCCGGGCAGCGAGATGCCGATGCTGGCGGCCTTCGATTCGCCGGGGCCGTTGACGATGCATCCCATCACGGCCAGCGTCATGGCCTCCACGCCGTCGTATTGCTGCTTCCACTCCGGCATTTTTTCGCGGATGTAGCCTTGGATGCGCTCGGCCAATTCCTGGAAGGTGGTGGAGGTGGTGCGTCCGCAGCCGGGGCACGCGGTCACCGATGGCGCGAACTGGCGCAGCCCCAGCGCTTGCAGCAACTCCATGCAGGCGTACACCTCTTCGCGACGATCGCCGCCGGGGCGCGGCGTGAGCGAGACGCGGATGGTGTCGCCGATGCCTTCGTGCAGCAGCACGCCCATCGCGGCCGACGACCACACCGTGCCCTTGGTCCCCATGCCCGCTTCGGTCAGCCCGAGGTGCAGCGGCTGGCGCGTTTTTGCAGCGAGCTCGCGATAGACGGTGATCAGGTCGAGCGGGCGCGAAAGCTTGCAGGAGATAATGATCTGATTCTCGGTGAGGCCGCATTGCAGCGCCAGCTCGGTGGATTCCAGTGCGGAGATCACCATGCAGTCGTTGATGATTTCTTCGCTGGATTTGCCGAGGTCGCGGTCGGTGTTCTCCTGCATTTTGCGCATCACGAGTTCCTGGTTGAGCGAGCCGCCGTTCACGCCGATGCGCACCGGCTTGCCGTGGTCCAGCGCGATTTTGCAGATGGTGGCGAACTGCTCGTCGCGGCGCTTGCCGGCGCCGACGTTGCCCGGATTGATGCGGTACTTGTCGAGAGATCGCGCACACTCAGGATATTTCGTGAGCAACACGTGGCCGTTGTAGTGGAAGTCGCCGATGAGCGGGGCGTTGCAGCCTTGGTCGAGCAAGCGCTGCTTAATTTGCGGCACCGCGGCGGCGGCTTCGGGGACGTTGACGGTAACGCGCACCAGCTCGGAGCCGGCCTGCGCCAGCTCGAGGCACTGCTGCGCGGTGGAGGCGACGTCGGCCGTATCGGTGTTGGTCATGGATTGCACCACCACCGGCGCCCCGCCACCTACGGTGACGTGGCCGACCGGCACAGCATGCGTCGGTTTGCGCTCTGCCTGCGACATTTCAGCTTTCTCGAAGCATTCATGATAGCAGGGCGGCGCGAGGCGGAGCAAAAAACGAAAGTCAAAAGATAACCACAGAGGGCGCTGAGGAGCGCAGAGTTGCACGGGGAATGCGCGGCGCAGACTTGCGTGCGCGAAGTGGCGCTGGATAGAATAGCAATTCCGCCCATGGCGCAAATTTTCCACCGCAGCATGAATTTGATTTCCCGAGTGAGCATCCTCGGGGGCGTGTTCATTCTGGCGGCGCTGG
>JBOGNS010000449.1:0-2426 GCA_050747305.1 Candidatus Acidiferrales bacterium
TCCTGGCCCCAAGGCATGGCGCCATCTGCGTGCGTCGCCAGCGGGTTCTCCGGATCGAATTGCCATCTAAGAGGGTTGTCCGCAATGTATCTCTGCGCTCCGTCCAACTCTCGGCTGTCCCGAATAATGTGCTCGTAGTAGTTGCGCTGCCAGGCTGGAACACCGCTGCGGCCCAGAATCCGATTGATAGCAATCCCTGAAATGGATTTGAATGCGCGCATAACGTCACCGAGCGTAGGGGCGCTGCTTGCCGCGCCCCGGATAAAGTGCCCGCCAACAGGCATGCCTGTGCCGACAAGCACGAGAATCCCATGAACATGATTTGGCATTACCACGAATGCGTCGAGCTCCACGGACGGAAAGCGCCTCGGCAAATCGAACCAAGCAGCAAGCACAGCTTTGCCGGTTTCCGCCGGTATGCTCTGAGCATTCTCAATACGGCCGAGGAATTGTTCTCGACGGTGGGTGCAGATGGTTACGAAATACAATCCGCGTGAGGAATAGTCGAACCCCTTCAGGCGAATCGAGCGACGGTGGTGGATCAATGGATCGAAGGCCATGGGATCAAAAAGGGGCGCAGCAAGCAGCGCCCCTACATTTTCGCGGCAGCGGCGATGACGTGGCGGGCGGAGATGCCGAAGGCGTCGACGAGTTCGTCGGGCTTGCCGCTGTGGGGAACTTCGCGGACGGCGAGCAGCGCGAATTTTGCAGGCGCGGCGCCGGCCCCGGCCAGCGCGCCGAGCACGGCTTCACCGATTCCGCCCTCGGCGTAGTGATCTTCCACGGTGATCAAGCGGCCGCCGGTGGCGCTGACGTGCGCCGCGAGGGCGGCGCCGTCAATCGGCTTCACGCAGTAGAGGTCGATCACGCGCGCGGCGATGCCTTTGGCCTTCAGTTCATCATGCGCCTTCAACGCTTCGTGCAGGGTAATGCCCGCGCCGATGATCGTGAGGCGATCGCCGGCGCTTTGCCGCAGCACTTTGAAGCCGGGGATAGGGAACTGCTCGTCCTTTGAGTAGAGCACCGGGGTCTTCGGCCGTGACGTACGCAGGAAGCAAATCCCGCTGCGCCGCGCCATGGCCTCGGTGAGCCGCTCGGCGGAGACCCCGTCGCTGGGATAGAGCACGGTCGCATTAGGAACCGCGCGGAACATCGCCAAATCCTCGAGCGCCATCTGCGACGGCCCATCTTCGCCAATCGAAACACCGCAGTGCGACCCGCACAGATTCAGGTTGCTGCGGCTCACGCCCGCCATGCGAATTTGGTCGGCCGCGCGCGAAAGGAAGCAGGCGAACGTCGCGACAAACACCGTGAGCCCGCGTGCCGCCAGCCCGACGCCGGCGCTGACCATGTTCTGCTCGGCGATGTAGCCCTGGAAAAAGCGCTCCGGGAATTTCTTGTGAAACACTTCGGCGAAGGTGGAGTTCTGCACATCGCCATCAATCGCCACCAAACCGGGGTCCACGGCGCCAAGCTTGGCCAGCGCGGTGCCGTAGGCTTCGCGCGTGGCCACTTTTTCGCCGAGCTTGTAGTCCGGCGGCGCTGGGGCAGGGAAGTCGGCAACGCGCGACAGGTTCGTGCGCGCGTAGGAATGGGTCGCCGGTCGCGTGTCGGGCGTCTCCATGGCGGCGATGTGCTTTTCGACTTCCTCCGGCGTCGCGACCTGGACGCGCACCAATTCGGCCAGCGCCTTCGCCAGATCATCTTTCGAGAGCGCTTTGCCGTGCCAGCCGTCCTTATCGGCGATGAAGCTCACGCCGTGGCCCTTTTCCGTGCGCGCGATGATGGCCTGCGGCTTGCCGGCGGTGCTTTTTGCGCGATCGAGCGCGGCGACCAGTGCGGCGATATCGTGCCCGTCGATTACTTCGGCGTGCCAGCCGCTGGCTTCGAATTTCGCGCGATAGGGTTGGGTATCGTGTTTGTACATCGTGCGCTCGCTCTGGCCGAGCGCATTCACGTCCACGATGGCGGTGAGATTATCGAGCGCGTAGTGCGCCGCGAAGGTGACCGCTTCCCACACGTTGCCTTCGGCCATTTCGCCGTCGCCCAGCAGCACGTAAACGCGCGCATCTACCTTCTCGATTTTCTTCGCGCCCGCGGCAAGGCCTGCGCCGACCGAAAGCCCCTGGCCCAGCGAGCCGGTGGCCGCATCCACGCCCGGTATCAGCGGCGTAGGGTGTCCTTCGAGTTCGCTGGAAAATTCGCGCAGCGTCATCAGGCGCGAGACGGGAAACACACCGGCTTCGGCCAGCGCAGCGTACAGCACCGGCGCGGCGTGACCCTTCGAGAGCACGAAGCGGTCGCCGTCATTGGCATTGGGATTCGCGGGATCGAAGCGCATGGCGTGAAAGAAAAGCGCAGCCATGATTTCCGCCGCAGAGAGGCACGAGGTGGGATGGCCGGAGCCCGCCTGCGTGGTGCTGCGC
>JBOGNS010000450.1:0-2387 GCA_050747305.1 Candidatus Acidiferrales bacterium
AGATATGAGCAACGTCAGCATCGTCCCCGGCGACGTGCTCGCGCTCGACCTCGCGCAAATCACCGGCGGCGCGCGCTTCCACGTTTATGGCAGCCTGCCTTACTACATCACCTCGCCCATCCTGCATCGCCTGTTCGAGCATGCCGAGCGCATCGCCTCGATCAACGTCATCGTGCAACTGGAAGTCGCGGTGCGCATCACCGCCAAGCCCGGCCGCCGCGATTACGGTTATCTCTCCGTCGTCACGCAGTTCTACACCCAACCCGAGATCGCACTGCGCCTCCCGCCCGGCGCCTTCCAGCCGCGCCCCAAAGTCTCCTCAGCGCTCGTGCGCATGACCCTGCCCGGCCAGCGCACCCACCTCCACATCGCGAGAGAACTCGTGCAGGAAAATGTCGGAAGCCCAGTGCCAAAGAGCGCGACCACACCCGCGCCAGCCGTCGCGAGCGCCCTCGCGCCAAGCAGCGACGAGCGCGCCTTCCTCAAATTTGCCGGCCACTGTTTCGAGCAAAAACGCAAAACCATCGCCAACAATCTCCGCGCCCGCTTCCCCGCCCCGCAAGTGGAGGCCGCGCTCGCCGCCGCTGCCATCAAGCGCCAAGCCCGCGCCGAAGAATTATCGCTGCGCGACTTCGCCGCGCTCTTTCGCCAACTGCGTTTGGCCACAGATGAACACGGATGAACACCGATGAAGGCACGGAAAGTGGAATCGGAAAAGGGGAAAGGCAGGAAACGCAGTGGAAAACTTCTGCATCCCTGTGCTGGCACGACCCGATTCGCGCGTCCCTATTTTCTATTTTCCATTTTCTGTTTTCTGTCTTCTTTGACCACGGCGACAAGGCGATCGGGGTAATCGGTCATGATGCCATCCACGCCGGCGGCCAGCGCGGTGCGCATGATGGAAGCGTCGTTCACCGTCCACGTCACCACTTGCAGCCCGGACTCATGAGCCTTTTCGATCAGCTCCGGCGTCAGCAGGTCGGCGCGCGGCGCAAGCTGGCGCGCGCCCACTTCCCAAGCCGCGTCCACCGGATTCGCCAGCGGGCGGTCGAACAGCAGCCCGCAGATCAGCGTGGGATCGCGCCGGCGCACGTTTCCGAGCGTCTGCGCGTCGAAGGACAGCACCGCGGTGTGCGCCGCCTCGCGCGCCTCGCGCAACACGTTCACCAGCGCATGCTCCACGCCCCAACTGCCCGTGGCTTTCACCTCGAGGTAAAAGACCACGTCGGCTTCGTGCGCGAAGCGCAGGATCTCCTCCAGTGTGGGGATACGTTCGCCGGCGAATTGCGCGCCAAACCACGAACCCGCATCGAGCTCGCGCAACTGCGCCAGCGTGAAGTCGCGCACCGCGCCGCGCCCGTTGGTGGTGCGGTCGAGCGCGGCGTCGTGGAAGGCCATCAGATGCGCGTCGCGCGTCAGTTGCAGGTCCGTCTCGATAAATGTGGCGCCCAGCTCCACCGCGCGGCGGAAAGCGGCCATCGTATTCTCCGGCGCATGACCGGAGGCGCCGCGATGCGCCACTACCCAGGGTCGAGGCATTCGTTTCGGCTCGCCTGCGCGCCCGGAGCAGCAAACGCACAGCCAGCCGTGGCTGTGCCACACGCGCGAAGCAGCCCGCTATCGTAGCAGAATCGCAGCCCCTGACGAGTGGCCTTTGGGCCAGTTGGATTGTGTGATTGGACGAATCAGGGAATGAAGGATTGCAAGAATGAAGGACTGAAGGAATGAAGAATTGTGGGATGCGGGGCACTCCTCACCCGGCAATCCTTCATTCCTTCATTCATTCAATCCTTCATTTGTTCTATTTCGAGTCACAAGTCACGAGTCACAAGTCGCGACTGACGCGCGCCGCGGCGAGAATCTCAGCGCTCACCGACCCCAGCGGCACGATGCGGCTCAGCACCTTGCGCTCCGCGCACGCCCGCGGCATGCCGTAGACCACCGACGTGGCTTCGTCCTGCCCCACGGTGATGCCGCCGCGTTCGTGAATCGCGGCGATGCCGCGAGCCCCGTCGCTGCCCATGCCGGTAAGGATCACGCCCATGGCGCGTGCGCCAAAGACCTCTGCGGCGGAAAGCATGGTGACGTCCACCGACGGCTTGTGCAGCGTCTCGGCCGGCTCGTCGCCGATGCGCACGACACACTTGGCGAACGCTTCCCGCGCCAGCGTCAAGTGAAAGCCTGCGGGAGCAATCAGCACTTCGCCGGGCTGCACGCCGTGCCCGTCGGCGGCCTCGCGCACTGTGATGGCCGAGAGCGAATCCAGCCGCTTCGCCAGCGGCCCGGTGAATCCCGGCGGCATGTGCTGCACCACCAGCACGCCGACCGGCAAGTCCGCGGGCAACGCGGGAATGATTTCGCTCAGCGCGCCCGGCCCGCCGGTGGAG
>JBOGNS010000451.1:0-5961 GCA_050747305.1 Candidatus Acidiferrales bacterium
TGAGCAATAGTCGTGCCGTTCTGAAATGACCTAGCACCATATGGCTAGTACGCCTGCAAAAACGGGCGAATTTGGGCGGTTTTGGCGGTAGGAAGCACCGGGGGCAGTTAGGCGCCTGAGGGGGCGAAAGGAAACGGGTCGTCAGTTTTTAGAGGAATCTACAATTTTTTACACACCCCGGGCTTGACCGCGAAAAACGCACCCGCCGACCTTACCGCCGCAGCGCTTGCGTGACTTCGCGCATCTGCTTGGCGTGGCGCGAATCGTGGTAACCGAGCAGGCGGAACCATTGGTAGTAATTCAGCGGGCCCAGGAACGGATGCGGCCAATACCACCGCCGGAGATCGCGCGCGGCGTTTTCCTCGAGCAGCGCGAGCGTGCGGGCACGCGCCTCGGCCAGGCGCTGCTGCATTGTGGTGCACTCTGCGAGCAGGGTGCGGTCCAGCGGGATGGGAGTTTCGCGGCGAAAACCGCGCCAAGCGACGATGGAAACCGGCGGGTGCAGTCGCTGCCACAACGAATACCGGCGCGGCTCGGCGGCGAGCACCTTGCGCGCGCCTGCCGTGATGGCCTGTTCGACCATCGTGACGTGAGCCAGGATTTCTGCCGCCGACCAGCGACCGGCGCCCGGAGAATCCTGCCATTGGCGGGAGGGCACAGCGTCTGCGGCCGCCAGCAGCTCGGCGCGGCAGCGCGCAATATGAGTTCGGATTGAATCAGCGTCCGTCATGACGGTCAGAGGCCGACAGAAGGCTTTCGCCTGCCGTGCCGCGGTGGAGTCTCCTACGAAAAGCTATCTTCGAAGGCGTGTGCCACGCGCAGCACCTTCTCCTCGCCGAAGTGCGGGCCGAAGATTTGCAGACCCACGGGCAAGCCGCCCGAGGTATTGCCGCAGGGCACAGAGATACCGGGCACGCCGGCGAGCGAGCCGGTCACGGTATAAATATCCGCCAAATACATCTGAAGCGGGTCCGCGGTGCGCTCACCGAGGCGGAAGGCCGGCACAGGGGAGGTAGGCGTCACGATGCAGTCCACCTTGCGGAAGGCTTCGATGAAATCGCGGGCAATCAGGGCGCGGACTTTCTGCGCCTTGAGGTAGTAGGCGTCGTAATAGCCGGCGGAGAGCGCGTAAGTGCCGAGCATGATGCGGCGTTTCACCTCGGGGCCAAAGCCGGCGCCGCGCGTTTTCTTGTACATGGCGCGCAACTCGGGGGCGGCCACGCGCAGGCCATAGCGCACGCCGTCGTAGCGCGCCAGGTTCGAGCTGGCCTCAGCGGTGGCCACCAGATAGTAAGTGGCGATGGCGTAGTCAGTGTGCGGCATGCGCAGCTCGACCGGCGTACAGCCAAGCGACTTGAGCCGGTCGATGGCCGCTTGCACTTTTTGGCGCACTTCAGGGTCGCTGCCTTCAGCGAAGTATTCGGCGGCGATGCCGATGCGCATTCCGCTCACGGGCTTGGCGCTTTCGGCGGCGTAGTCGGGCACGGGGATGGCGGCGGAGGTGGAGTCGTTGGGGTCGCGGCCGGCCATGATGCCGAGAACGGTGGCGGCGTCGGCGACGGTGTTGGCGAACGGGCCGATGCGGTCGAGCGACGAAGCGAACGCGATGAGGCCGTACCGCGAGACGCGCCCGTAAGTGGGCATCATACCGGGCACGCCGACCAGAGCTGCGGGCTGGCGAATCGACCCGCCGGTATCCGTGCCCAGCGCGGCTACCGCGAGTCCGGCTGCCACGGCCGCAGCCGAGCCGCCACTGGAGCCGCCGGGCACGCGGTCCGGCGCTACCGGGTTGCGCACCGGGCCGTAGGCGGAATTTTCGTTCGAGCTGCCCATAGCGAACTCGTCGCAATTGGTTTTGCCCAGCACCACGGCGCCGGCGGCTTCGAGTCGCGCGACGGCGGTAGCGTCGTAAGCCGGGAGGTAATTCTCCAGGATGCGCGAGCCGCAGGTGGTGGGCACGCCGCGCGTGCTGATTACGTCTTTCACCGCGATGGGCACGCCGGCCAGCGGCGGCAGCTCTTCCTCGCGGGCGATCATCGCGTCAATACGGCCGGCTTGGGCGTAGGCGCGATCGGGGCACAGTGCGAGGAAAGCGTTGAGCTGTGGATTGCGCTTCTCGATGCGCGAGTAAAACTCGACTGTTAGTTCGCGCGCCGACATGCTCTTGGCCTTCAGCGCTTCTTGTACCGTGGGAATGGTCCACCGCGTTGGTTCCGTCATTGGTTCAAACCGTGTAAGAGTGAAAGGGTTGAAGAGTTAAAGTGGATCTGAAAATCGCCTTTTACGCTTTCACTTTTTCACCCTTTAACGTTTCTCGCGCACTAGCCACTAATCACTCGCCACTAGCCACTGCCTTTTTCATCGCTCGATCACCTTGGGCACGCGGAAGAATGCGCCGGCTGGTTCGGTTGCCGCATCCGGGGCAGCACGCATCGCCTCGGCCGGGTCAATGGGGGCGGCGCCGCGGCTCAGCGACCACGGGAGGTCGTCGCGCAGGCCGGAAGCGTCGCGGCCGCTAGGGTCGTCATCACCCACCCCGGCAGGGCGGCCGCCAGCCATCGGCTCCACGTTGGCGGTGTCGAGCTGGTTGAGCTTCCCGACATACTCCAGGATCGAATCGAGCTGGCCGCGATAGGTTTCCACCTCGGCTGCGTTCAACTCCAAATGCGCCAATTCAGCAACGCGCAACACATCTTCGCGAGTAATTTTCATCGGCGAAGCCCCGATTCTAGCACACGGCTTTCCAGCGCCGGAAACCGCTAGAGGCTGGCTTGGGCTAACTGCACAGAATTCTTGTCAAGGGGGCAAAGAGCGTCAAATTTGCTTAACTGATTGAAAGCAATCACGAAAAAAGTTTGCTAAAACTGAATAAAAACCCTGCGCAATATGCTATGATAGACTTAGAAGTGGGTAGGAAGCCCGCTGTCAACCCGGCAGCGGGCTTCTCGTTTGCACCCTTCCGTTCCCCTACCTCTCTGTAACTGAGCTACTTAGCCGTCGCACCTTCTGGCGGGTACCCCCGACACCGCCACGACATTCCAAACGGAGATAAACCCGATGCGTGACCTTTTGCAGCTTGCGGGCAACCGCATCCGCAGCGCGACACGAGCCGACTGCACGCGCTGCCCTGGCAGCTCCACCGGCACCGTGGCCTACACCGATCAGGTGGCCTACTGCCATCGCTGCGGCTGGGGTGCCAATCGCGCCATGCTGGAGCGGGAACTGGGCCTGCGTCGGGTAGGGGCGGGCCCCCGTGCCCGCCCGAGGTCGCTATGTGCTCCTGCGGGGCGGCAGCCACACCGGGCAATCTCGAAGACCTCGCAGGAAGAGCGGCGGTTGCGCATCGAAGCCCTGGCTGCGGCGATGCTCACGTGGCTGGAGTGCAGCGTATCGGAGCTCGCCTGGCGGCACGCGGAAGTGAACAGTTGCATTCGCCGCACGGGCGCCTTGCTGCGGCGGCACCCGCAGTGCGCTCGGCTGTGGAAGTTGCTGGCGGTGTTTTATGAACGGATGCGCCGGCTCGAAGAAGAGTGGGAGTTCTACTTCCGGGAGCCGCTTCCGGCCTACTTGGATCACGCCGCCACGCTCGAAGAACTGCTGGCAGCGTGGCTGGCGGCCCCCCGGCAACAGCCACATACGCGGAAGAGCTGGGCGACACCGCCGCCGCTGCGCGTGCAGCGTTCGCCGCGCGAATGGGGCCCGCTGGTGATCCCCGAAGCGAACGCCTTCTTCGCTCCTCGATGCCTACAGAGAGGCCGCCATGAACGCCCGTGATCACGCCAAGCTGATCGAAATCATCACGCAGCAGGCCGGCGAAGCCGTCCCAGCCAGCGAACGCATTCTTACCCTCGCGCAGGTGCCGCGCATTTGTGACCTGCCGCAGGAAAAGTTGGAGTGGCTGGTGGAGGGCATGGTGCCGCGCGGCGGCATCACGCTGATCGCCGGCGAATCCGGCACCGGCAAGACGTGGCTGGCCATGCTGATGGCGCGCGCGGTCGCCAGCGGCGGTTTGTTCCTCGGCAGGCCGTGCCAGCAGGCGCCGGTGCTGTATCTGGATCGCGAAAATCCGGCGGCGTTGTTGCGCCAGCGCAGTGAGCTGCTCGGGCTCAACCAGACTACCGACGGTTTTCATCTGTGGGGCGGCTGGCTGGCGGACCCGCCCCCGTTGATTGGTGACTTGCGGCTGCTGGAAATCGCGCGAGCGCACCGGCCGCTCATCGTCTTCGATTCACTCATCCGCTTTCACGAGCAAGACGAAAACTCGGCCACCGCCATGGCCACGGTGATGAATGAGCTGAAGCGGCTGGCCTTTACCGGTAGTTCCGTGCTGCTGCTGCACCACAAGCCCAAGGGCGAAGCTTCGCAGTACCGCGGCAGCTCGGACATTCGGGCGGCAGTGGATGTGGCCTTTGCGGTCTCCATCGAGCGCGACGCCGGCTTGACCCGCTTTGCCTGCTTCAAGAATCGCCTGGCGCAGGAATTTACGCTGCTGCTGCGGCCGGAGCTCGAGTCGGCGCGCGACTTCGTGGTGGCCTCCGCGCCCGTCACCCAGCACGACCGCGACGCCTCCGACGCCAACCGCCTCTTCGACCTCACCGCCGCCTCCCCCGGCCTTACGCAACGCGAACTGATTATGAATAGCGGTCTTCGCGCCAGTCGTGCAGGCGACTTGTTGCGAGAGTTTGCCGACAAGTTGTGGAAGGTTGAATCGGGGCCTCGCGGCTCGCTTCGGTACTTCCCGTTAGACAAAACACGGCTGTGACCTCTTCCCGTTGCCCAACCCTTGGGGTGGGCAGCGGGAAGAGGTCGGTCCGACGTGGCGGGGATGTGCTCGACTTGGGCGTTCGCCGCTTTCTAGCGGGGAGCAGGCAAACGGCCTAACATGCCGAGGCGCCTGCTGCGGGCTTTCCTTCCAGGCCGAGGGCGGAGGCGGCACCCTGCATGGCTTGCAGGCAGAAGGCGATGTGGTCGTCGAGGGAGAGGCCCAGTTCTTCGGCGCCGCGGCGCACGTCGTCGCGGTTGACGCCTTTGGCGAAGGCTTTGTCTTTGAGTTTTTTCTTCACGGATTCGACTTTCACCTGATGGATGGATTTGGTGGGCTGCACCAGCGCGCAGGCGGTGAGGAAGCCGGCCAGTTCGTCGCAGGCGTAAAGGGTGTGCTCGAGCGGCGACTGGCGGGGCACGCCGGAATAGTCGGCATGGGAGAGGATGGCGCGGATGAGCTCCTCCAGGTAGCCGCGCTCGCGGAGGATCTTCGAGCCGTCAAAAGGGTGGCCCTGGGTGGGGTGGTGCTCGGTGTTGGGCCAGCGTTCGTAATCGAAGTCGTGCAGCAGCGCGGTGATGCCCCAAAGCTCCTCACAGCTGACAGCCGACAGCTCACAGCCGACAGTGTTCCGCTGGTCCGAACTGTGAGATGTCACCTGTGAGCTGTCAGCTTCTGAAGCGAACTTGCGAGCGTAGGCGCGAACGCAAGCCTCGACGGCCAGCGCGTGTTTGCGCAGGCTCTCGCTCTGCGTGTATTCGCACAGCAGTTGCCAGGCGTCTTCACGGTTAGGCATCGGTCACAAGCCTACCTTAACGGTTGAACGTTGAACCTTCAACGCAGATTGACTGACAAGCCGACAGCTCACAGCTTACAGCCGACAGTTTATCGCCCTGCTGTGAGCTGTTAGCTGTCGGCTGTTAGCTGTCGGCTGTCAGCTTGAAGGTCGCCCGCTACACGTGCGGAAGCCGTTCAAGATAAAGACACTAAAGTTTAACGTACTGTTAACCTTCGGACTGGCCCGCAGTCCTATACTCCTGCCCGCAAGAATGGCGACCCTTGGCCGGGAAGCACAGGGGACCTGAGGGGGCCGCCGTTAACGTCCAGACAAAACTAATGACCGCAAAAGCGACCGCAAGGTCGCGGCTGCGTGCCCAGGGCGGCGCAAGAACGGCAAGGATACAGGAAAAGTCGTACAA
>JBOGNS010000452.1:0-11833 GCA_050747305.1 Candidatus Acidiferrales bacterium
GCCGCAAGATTTTGCTTGACATTGAATTCTCTTTGAGCTAATATATACGCAAATGGTTCTCCAGTGGAATACTCCGCGGCTCGCCGCGCCCCCTCGTCCGGCGCCACCCCACGCCATGTGGCGCTTAAGTCGGACCCTATCTCACCGTGCAGGTTCTGCGCTATCACCCACTTGCGCTGTTACAGAAGGTATCAACCGGCTTAAGCCGCTGATTCCTCTGCGTTTGAAGAATTCGATACCGGGGGGGGAGGCGTTTCGGCTCTTGCTCAGTTTTCCCCGGTTTTCCCCGAACGTATCTCGGCATTTATGTCGCGTTCTAACTAGCTCACGCTCCGCGACTTACACCGTTACAAAATGCATCAGCCCGACTAAGCCGCTAATTTCAGGGCCTTTGCAAGATTCGATACCAGGGGGGCGGGCGTATGTCGGGACGCGCTCAAAATCAACCCCTGCGTTCCCTGAGGCCATAACCACCCTTTGACGGAGAACAATGGACATCAGGATCGAACCCGAGTCGTTCCAGACTATTCAGGCCGGTGCGCTAATCACTTTCGTCTTCGAGAAAGACAGCCGGATTGAAGGCGTCCTCGCCGAGCTCGACGCAGCTACGGGCGGACGCGTGAAGGCGCTCTCGGATGGCGGTGAACTGAGCGGCAAAACGCTGGAGATGACGCTGCTGCACAACCCGCCCGGGCTTGCCGCGCAGCGTCTGCTGCTGGTCGGCGCAGGCAAACCGGAAAAGTTCACGCTGGCCGACTTGCGCCGTGCGGCCGGCGCAGCGTTGCGCCATTTGAAGAGCCGCGGCGTGAAGCGGCTGGCGTTCCTAGCGCGCGAAACGCACCGCGATGCCGCGGCGGCACAAGTGATCACCGAAGGCTTGTTGCTCGCCGATTTCGAACCGGACAAATACAAGTCCGAGAAAAACCATGAGAAACGCATTGACGTCGTGAGTCTTGCCGGCTTCGAAGCCGCCGCGGTGCAAGCGGGAGCGGACCGCGGTCGCATTCTTGCCGAGTCGCAGAATTTCGCGCGCGAACTCATCAACGAGCCCTCGAACCGCATGACACCCACCGTGCTCGCCGAGCGCGCGCAGGCCATGGCGCGTGAGGCCGGCCTGGCGTGCGAAATTCTCGACGAAAAGCGCATCGCAGAACTGCAAATGGGCGCGCTGCTCTCTGTGGCGCAAGGCTCCAGCGAGCCGCCGCGCATGATTGTCATCACCTACACGCCGCCGCAAACCAAGCCCGGCGCGCCCGTGCTCGGCTTGGTGGGCAAGGCTGTCACCTTCGATACCGGGGGCATCTCCATCAAGCCCAGCGAAGGCATGGAGAAAATGAAGTACGATATGGCCGGCGGCGCCACGATGATCGGTGTGATGCGCGCGCTCGCGCAATTGAAGCCCGCGCTGAAAGTGATCTGCGTGGTGCCCTCCACGGAAAACATGCCCGGCGGCCGCGCGCAAAAGCCCGGCGACATTCAGATCGCCATGTCCGGCAAGTCCATCGAGGTGCTCAACACCGACGCGGAGGGCCGGCTGATCCTCGCCGACGGCATCACCTACGCGCGGCAGCTCGGCGCAACACACCTAGTGGACGCGGCCACGCTTACCGGCGCGATTGTTGTGGCGCTGGCCAACGTCAACGCCGGCGTGTTTGGCTCTGATCAGGTTTTCACCGACCGCTTGCTGGCCAGCGCCCGCCGCGCCGGCGAAAAGATGTGGCAGATGCCGCTGGACGATGACTACCGCGAGTTCATCAAGGGCCATATGGCCGACATTCAGAACATCGGCAGCGGCAAGGGCGGCGGCGCGATCACCGGCGCCATGTTCCTGAAGGAATTTGCCGAAGAAACGCCGTGGATCCACTTGGACATCGCCGGCACCGCCTGGCTCGACGACAGCAAGCCGTGGATGGCCAAGGGCGCTACCGGCGTCGCGCTGCGCACGCTGGTGGATTTGGCGAATTCTCTGGGTGACTCGTGATCCCCGTCAGCGAGCACCGCACACGGAACACCGGTCACTGAAATATGCGCATCATCGTCGTGGGATACGGGCGGCTGGGCACGCAGGTGGTTCGCCACCTGGATACGAAAAACCATCAAGTCGTAGTGATCGACAAGCAGCGCGTTTTGATGGCCCGCGCCGACCGCGATCCGGACATCAAGCTCGTGGCCGGCAATGCCACTGACCCCGACGTGCTGCGAGAAGCCGGCGCGGAAGGCGCTGACGCGCTGTTTGCGCTCACGCGCGATGAGAACACCAACCTGATGGTGGCGCAGGCGGCGCGCACCGTTTTCAGCATTCCCAAGGTGATGGCCGTGGTGTACGACCCCGCGCGCGAGCCTAGCTATCGTGCTGCCGGCATCGAGACCATGGCGCTCACCGTGGCGGGCGCCGAGTTCATCGTCAATCAGCTCAGTGAGACGCCGCTGCGCGACTTCGCCGAGGTATGGCGCCGCGCACACGGCCACGCCGCGGAGATACCTGTGCCGCCGGTGCGCGAGCAAACCACCGGCCCGCTCTACGCGATTGTGGTTGGCGGCGGCCGCGTGGGCTATTTCCTTGCGCGCGCGCTGCTGGAAAACAATGTGGAAGTCGCGGTCATCGAGAACAACAAGGAAATCTTCGAGCTGGTTTCAACGCAGGTGGATTGCCCGGTGATTCTCGGCGACGGCTCTTCCACCGCGCTTCTGGAGCTGGCCGGGGCGCGCCGGTGTAATGTATTCGTCGCCGTCACCAATCACGACCAGGACAACTTGATCGCCTGCCAAATTGCCAAGCAGCAATTCGGCGTGCCCAAGACCATCGCGCGCGTGAAGAATCCCAAGAATGAGGCGCTGATGCAGCAGTTGGGCGTGGACATCACGGTCAGTTCCACCTCCATCATCACCAGCGTGATTCAGAGCGAGCTGCCGCACTCGCGCATCCGGCAGGTACTCGACCTGCGCGCCGGCCAGCTCGAGCTCATGGAGTATCGCCTCGACCAGCGCTCGCCCGTCGCCGGTAAGCGCCTGCGCGACGTGATGATCCCCACCGACTCCATCGTGGTCAGCATCACGCGCGAAGGCCAGGCCATCGTGCCGCGCGGCGAAACGGCCTTCGCCCCGGGCGACGTGATACTCACGCTGGTAAAGATTCCCTCCGAACCGGCTCTGCGTCTGGCCCTCCTCGGCGAATGATCGCTTCTGACTTTTCGACAGCCGGCACGAGCCTACGAGGCCGCGGCTTCTTTCGGCTCCTTGGATGGAATCCAGTACACTTCTTCGCGGATGGCGTCCTTCTTGAAGCCGTGGCGCGCGAGGATGCCTTTGGAGTTCTCGATCATCTGTGGATGGCCGCAGAGATAGGCTGACGTATTCTCCGGGGTGCAATTCCAGCGGTCGGCGTATTTGCGGATCACATCTTCCACGCGGCCGTTTTCGCCGATCCAGTCTGGGTCTTCCCACGGGCGGCTCACGGTGGTGACGAACTGCAGCCACGGCACCTCTGCGGCGATGGTCTTAATCTCTTCGCGGTAGCCGAATTCCCACGAGCGGCTGGCGCCCTCGATCATGCACAGCGTGTGTTCGCCCTTGAACTCGCCTTCCTCCCACATACGGTAGAGCGAGCGCACGTAACTCACGAAGGGCGCGATGCCCGTCACCGTACACAGCAGCAAGTGCTTAGTGCGCCCGCTCTTGGTGTCGAGCGTGAAGCGCCCCTTGGGCACCTTGCGCATGGTCATTTCGTCGCCGACCTGCAGCTTGTAAAGCAGCGGCGTGAGGTCGCCGTGCGGTACCAGCTCGATGAAGAACTCGATCTCTGGCTCGAAGGGCGCCGACACAATCGAGTACGGCCGCTCCACATGCTTCTGCGGGGTGATCACGCCGAGCGTTGCATACTGTCCCGCGACAAACTTGAAATCGCCATCGTACTGCGCGCGGATGGCCCACAGGTCTTCCGAGAAGTCGATGCGCTTGGTGATGCGCGCGCGATAGAATTTTTCCGGCGCAGTCGTCGGAGTGCTCATGCAGGGTTCACCTCGCGTTAGGTGGCACAGGCTTTCCGCCTGTGCGCCATTGCCCGTTTACGCGGCTGGCCGTGCCACGCGAAGGCTGTGCCCGCGCAACACGCCACAGCATACACCCGCACTTCAAAATGGTGGCCGATTTTTGGAATGTCGCCGGGTGGCGCACCTAGATATCAGGGCCGTCGTGCGTCACCATTTTCGCGGGCTCAAATTTCGCGCGCATCGCTACCGGACCCAACTGGCAGTAAAAGTGAATCACCTTCGTGCCGGGGCGATACAGGGGCCGGCCTTCGGCATCCTCGCGCGGAAACCGGAAAGTGTAGCTGGCCGCGCGATCCGATCCGGGATACGGATCCACCATCACCCGCTCCGGCCGAATTTCGTCGCCATCGTCGCCAAACTTCAGATAGGTACTACGCATCAATTCTGTTTCGCGCCAGGTGGGGAGCGGCTGCGTGGTGGTGGCCGACTGCACGGTGACCTCGTACATGCGCCGCGGCTTGTCGTCGGCGGGATCGGGAGCGTACTGGCCATCGCCTGCTTCGCGCGTGACGGCGCGGCGAATTGTCTTCGACGACGACCACCACACAATCAGCGTCCAGTCCTGCCGGAAGTTGGGTCTTCGCGTTTCGTCTATGTCGGTGAGTGGCGGCGTGCGCCCAATTGGGACCGTCGGACCAATCTCCTGCATCCCGGCTTGATCGGTGATCGGGTGATAGGGCATCAGCACAGATTTAGCCCACGGTGACTCCTTCAGTATTTTGCTGGCTTCCTTCTTCGTCCACTTCTCCGGCGGCTTGCTCTTCCACGCTTGCTCGGCCCACACCGCCGCCCCAAAGAATACGCATCCGAGCAGGATGATGCGGCCGACCCACGCACCGATATTCAGCTTCATAACGCAGCCTCTCGCTTGCGCCACCACACTTATAAATCCGGACCCGCAGGCCCTATCATTTCCTTCGGCTTGAACTTGACCTTCCACCGCCTTCGGCCATCCGAAAGCACCGCCTCGACCGACGACTCATCCAGCGAAACTACGACGCGTCCGTCTCGGGTTTTCCTTGGAAAGACGAGCACGATTTTCCCTCCCCATACATGCTCCACGGAAGTGGGCCGGATTCTAACTCCAAGCCTTCGCGGAAGGATATAGGAGTGCAGCCGCAGAACCTTTTCGTCTGCTTTCAGGTTTGTCAGTGGGTGATCCACCATAATGCGGTAGCTATCTGACACCACGGGGCACATCTCGCTTCGGGGTGGACTACTTAACCCCCGAACTTGGTCGGCCAAACACATCGTCCTGGCCGAAATCCACCGAACCCGGTACTCCGAAGAAGCGACGCGCCAGTATTCAGAGGTGTCGAGGTCTGGGTGCGCATCCCAAATCATGATTCGGCTCGATGGATCCTGCGGATCGGCGTGCGACTCATACGCCATTGGAAGTGGGCCCTCCAAAGTGCTGGTTGTCAGTTTCTTTACGGCTACCCACGGCGATTCGTACCAAATTATGTTCGCATCGCCGGCACCCCACTGCTCAGGCGGATTCAGCCACGGACGTTGGCTCGTGTGCCTGCCCGCACAACCGCAAAGCAACAGCGCGGCGAGAAGCGGCCCAACCAACCTTTGCCCAATCATCCCCACTTTGAAATGCACGATTGGCCCTGCCATAGAGAGCACCCTAGCCAGTCGGATGTTTGTCAGTATTGGTGGGTTGTCCAGCCGACTGCCGGAGCCGCACAAATCTCAAGCTCGCGGCTGAACGCCTACGGACGCTCGCGCATCATGGCGCCGGGATCGAACTTTTGCGGCGTGCCGGTGATGCGCGTTTTGGCGCCGCTGATGACGCGCGTGAGGATCATAGTGGTGCCGTCTTTCGAGGTCATCTTCACCATGCCGTAGGGCGCGATTTTCTCGGCGACCCAGATGTCGGTGCCGTCTTCTTTATTGCGGTAGTGCTCACAGGTGAAGGTGCCCGCCTGCGTGGTGATGGATTCGGTTCCCACGCGCTCGGCCTTTTCGCGGAAGTCGGCTTCGTTGACGGTCTGCCCGCGCCCGCCGCGATCCATTAGGCTGATGGGCATCTCGATGGGTCCCATTTCCTGCGTCTGCATCACCATGCGCATACTGCGAGTGTTGGAGCCGTCGAGCACGATGAGCATCTTCATCACCACGTCGCCCTGCCGCGGATCTTTCATGAAAATTTCCAGCCAGTGGCCGGTCTTGCCCTCGTGCGCCTCGGTACCCACCACGGCCATTTCCATTTCGCGTTTCTCGCGATTGGTTTCCACTTGATATGCGGCGCCGGAACCGACAACCGGCGACCACACTCCGCGAAACACCGGCGGCCCTTGCATCGGCCCTTGCGCTACTGCGGGTACCACAAGACACAAAACCACGAAGGCCATGATTGCACGACGAAGCATATTTCCTCCCGAGGTCCAGCAGCCGTAATCGGAATAGGTCGAGTGGCGGTCAGAGCCGTGATCCATCGCGATGTCGCGGCGCTCGCAATCGAAATGCAACGCCGAGACTACTATTTTGATACGACGGAAAGCAAACGACAGAACTCGATGGTGCGGGCTTCGGCCCAGAAGCGCTCGTGGCCGTCCTCGGTGGCGACGAAGCCGCAGTGGCCGCCGTTCTTGGTCGCAACCACGGTGATGTTTGGGTTGTTGGCGACTGCTGGCTCGCGCACGGCAGCGGCGGGGATGAATGGGTCGTCTTGGGCGGTGAGGATGAGGGTGGGCACGCGGATCTGCGCCACCACGCGCATGGAGCTGGCGCGGTGGTAGTAGTCCACGGCATTTTGGTAGCCGCAATGGGGCGCGGTGATTACATCGTCGAACTCGCGAATGGTGCGGATGCGAGCGAGTCCGTTGATCGAATAGCGCTGCGGGAACAAGCCGACTTTGCGGCGGAAGCGGCTTTTCAGGTTGCGCAGGAAATGCCAGCGATAAAAGAAATTGCGCGGGCTATCGAGCAGGTCGGCGCAAGCGCCCAGCTCGAGGGCGGGTGAGACCGCCACCACGCCGCGCAATTGCGCCGGCGCTCGGTCGCCGAATTCGCCTGCCATCTTCAGCACGAGGTTACCGCCCATGGAATGGCCGCAGAAAAAGATCTCCGGCAATCCGTCGCGCTCGATGAGTTCCAACAGCACGGCGCGGTAATCGCAGGAGAGGCCGGAGTTGTAGAGCGTTGCGGTGAGATGCTCAGTGCCGCCGCAATTGCGCTGGTTCAACCGCAGCACATTGAAGCCGGCCACCCAGGCCTTCTCCGCGGTGCCTTTCATGTACAGCGAATCGCTCGAGCCTTCCAGCCCGTGCACCATCACCAGCGTGGGATGACTGCGCGGCTCGGCCTGCCAGTGGCAATGCCCGAGGATGCAAGCGCCCGGTTCGGTCTCGAACTGCCGGTCGGTGTGCGGCGGCAAGCGGCGAAAGCGGCGGGGCAGCTTGGTGGCGACCAGCGTCATCAGGTCGCCATTGCGCAGCCACGGATGCGGCTGAAATTCCTTCACAGTGGAAATGTACGCGAGCACTTCCCCACGACGCAACCGCGATGCTTGCTTTCGTTCGATTGGCTGCTACAATAGACGTTTACCCATGATCGTTGGTGTCGCACAAATGAATTGACGGCAGCCCGCTTCGGCGGGCTGCGCTGTTTTTGGGGGAACGATGATTGATGGCGCTATTCCCGAGGGGCTGACGTTCGACGACGTGCTGCTGCTGCCCGGCCGGTCGTCGGTGCTGCCCAGCGAAGTGGACACGCGCACGTGCCTGACGCGGCGGCTGGCGCTGAATATTCCCGTAGTGTCCTCGGCGATGGATACGGTCACCGAGTCGCGGCTGGCGATTGCCATGGCGCGGCAGGGCGGCATCGGATTCGTGCACCGCAACATGTCCATCGCGCGGCAAGCGGAAGAAGTGGACCGCGTGAAACGCTCGGAGAGCGGCATGATCGTCGCGCCGGTGACCATCTCGCCGGAAGAGCCGGTGCGCCGCGCGCTGGAGATCATGAACAAGTACCGCGTTTCCGGACTGCCGGTCACGCGCGGCACGAAATTGGTCGGCATCCTCACCAACCGCGATCTGCGCTTCGAAAAAAATCTCGATCAGCCAGTTTCGCAGGTGATGACCAAGGACCAGTTGATTACCGTGCCTGTGGGCACCACGCTGGAAGATGCCGAGCACAAGCTGCAGCAGCATCGCATCGAAAAGTTGCTGGTGGTGGATGAAGAGTTCAATCTAAAGGGCCTCATCACCGTCAAAGACATCCAGAAAAAACTCGAATACCCCAACTCCGCCAAAGACGAACACGGCCGGCTGCGCGTGGGCGCGGCCATCGGGGCCACCGGAGATTTTCTCGAGCGCGCGGTGGAGCTGGCCAAGGCGCACGTTGACGTGCTGGCCATCGATACCGCACATGGCCATTCGACGCGGGTGATGGAAGCGATCCAAGCGGTTCGCCAGCGACTGCCGGAGATGCAGCTTGTGGCGGGCAACGTGGGCACGGAGGAAGGCGCGCGGGAACTGATCTCGCTCGGCGTGGACGCCATCAAGGTGGGCATCGGCCCCGGCTCGATTTGCACCACGCGCATCGTCACCGGCGCGGGCGTGCCGCAGCTCACTGCGATCATGGGCGCGGCGAAAGCGGCGCAGGGCACCGCCGTACCCATCATTGCCGATGGCGGCGTGAAATTCTCCGGCGACATCACCAAGGCGCTGGCCGCCGGCGCGCAGACGGTGATGATTGGCAGCCTGCTGGCCGGCACCGAAGAGTCTCCGGGCGAAACCATCCTCTATCAGGGGCGCACGTTCAAGTCGTACCGCGGCATGGGCTCGATGGGCGCGATGGAGTCCGGCTCGGCGGACCGCTACGCGCAGGAAGGCGCGGACCGCGGCAAGGCGGTGCCCGAGGGAATCGAGGGCCGCGTGGCTTACAAGGGCGCGCTCAGCGGATTGGTGGAGCAGCTTGTGGGCGGGCTGCGCAGCGGCATGGGTTATTGTGGCGTAGCCAACTTGCGCGAGTTGCAGGAGCGCGCGAAATTCGTGCGCATCAGCGCCGCCGGGCTGCGCGAAAGCCACGTCCATGATGTGGCCATCACGCGCGAGGCGCCCAACTACCGCATCGAGTAGCTCGCCGCGGGCGACTGAGCACTTCCCTGCTGCCCTGCGTCTGTAGCGGCGACCTTTAGGTTGCCAAGAGCAGCGAACGGCAGAGTGGCGACCTAAAGGTCGCCGCTACAGGTGCTGCGTCTATTTCAGGTACAGTGTTCCGCCGAGGAGGCAATTTCCGCTTGAGCCATCGCTGCCGCCGTGCCATCGCGCTTGCCAGCCTGCTTCTATCCTTCGCACTTCCTCCGACAGCTCACAGTCAGTCGCGCGCCGGGGCTGCGGCAGCGGCGCCGTTGCGGTATGAACTGCGCTTCGACAAGCCCAACTCACATCTGCTGGACATCACGATTCGGGCAACAGGCTTGCGCGGCCCGGCGGTGGAGTTTGCGATGCCGGCGTGGTCGCCGGGCAGCTACGAAATCAACAATTACGCGAAGATGGTGCAGGATTTCAGCGCGTCGGCTGCGGACGGCAAGCCGCTCCTGTGGCGCAAGACCGACAAGCACACCTGGCGGGTCGAGCTGGGCCGCGCCCGCGAAGTGGCGGTGCGCTACAAGCTCTACGGCAACACCCTCTCGCACCATTGGGTGCATTACAGCGACCAGCACGCCTTCATCTCCGGGCCCGCGGCGTGGATGTACATGGTGGATGGCAAACAGCGGCCCATTGTGCTGACCATCGACACGCCCGCCACGTGGCGAGTGGCCACCAGCCTGACCCGCACCGCTGCCAACACGTTCGCGGCCGACGATTACGATTGGCTGGCCGACAGTCCCATTGAGATCTCCAACCACACGGAGCAGACGTTTACGCATGCGGGTACGACCTACCGCTTCGTAGTCCACGACATTCTCGGCAAGAGCGATTTCAGCAAGGCCGTGCAGGACACCCAGAAAATTGTGGAAGCTATCGTCCCGTGGTTCGCGGGTGTGGAGCCGGATGGCCGCGCCACGCCCTTCGAGGAATACGTTTTCCTCTTTCACATCTGGCCTCGCGTCGGTTCGGGAGGGCTCGAGCACTTGAACTCGACACAAATCACCTTTGGCAGCACGTGGGAGAACGAAGGCTTCGCGGGCCGCTACGGCACCGATTACCAGCTCAAACTCTTCGTGATCGCCCACGAGTTCTATCACGCGTGGAGCGTGAAGCGGCTGCGGCCCAAGGAACTCGGCCCCTTCGACTACTCGCAGGAGGTGTACACGCCGTCGCTGTGGATCGCTGAAGGCGTCACCAGTTATTACGGCCAGCTCGCGCTGGTGCGCGCCGGCCTGCTTTCGGTAGACGATTACCTCGCGTCGGTGGGCGCGCTGATCACCGAAGTGGAAAACATGCCCGGGCGAAAAGAGCGCAGCATCGCGGAAAGCAGTTGGGACGCATGGTTCGAAGGCAATCCGCCCGGCGATACCAACCTGCCCAACACGAATCATTCCTATTACGACACCGGCCAGATCATGGGCCACGCGCTGGATTTCGCGATTCGGCATCACACCGGCAACCAGAAATCGCTCGACGATTGGATGCGCCTGCTTTACCGGCGCCACGCCCTGCCGCGCCCAGGCTTCACGCCGGAAGAAGCCGTGAAGGCCGCCAGCGAAGTGGCGGGGCGGGACATGAACGAATTTTTCCGCCGTCACGTCACGGGCAAAGAGCCGCCGCCGTACGAAGAACTTTTCGGCTATGCAGGAATTGAGGTGCAAAAAACCACGCAGCCCGGCAATCCCTGGCTCGGGGTTTCTTTCACGCGCGACCTGAATGGCTACGCGGAGATTTACAACGTGCTGCCCAACAGTCCGGCGATGGAGGCGGGGCTGGATCGGGAAGACGTAGTGACCGAGTTGGATGGCAAAGCCGTGAAGGTCGATCAGCTCGTGCAGGCACTCAGCGCGAAAAAGCCGGGAGACCGCGTGCGTATCAAGGTGCGGCGGCTGCGCGAAATGCGCGCCTTCGAGGCTACACTCGGCGCCGACCCTACTGTGACCTACACGCTGAAGCCGCTGGCGAATCCTACGCCGGAGCAGAAGCGCACCTACGAGAGCTGGCTGGGCATGCGCTAGTGGTCCAAATTCGTAGGGGCAGGCCCCTGTGCCTGCCCACTGTCTCCTGCTTCCCACCAGCTGCGCCCTGCGTAACAACGCCGCCCTTTAGTTCGCCACAGCGTGAACCTGCGCTGCATTCGGCGACTCGAGAGGGGGCAGGCACAGGGGGCCTGCCCCTACGCCGCCAGGGTTGCCAGACGCGCTCCGGCGACAATTCTTGCGGCTTGCGGTAAGCTACTGCCCCGGGGGTAGTGCCCATGCCCAGCATCCTGATATGCCGCAGTTGCGGCAGCCGCGCCACGGGCGAGCTGGCCATCAACCAGCAGGAATTGGCAACCATGGGAATGCTCGAATTGCGCTGCCACCGTTGCGCTTCGCAAACCCACTGGGGATTGGCCGAGGACTTTCGTGCCGGCGAGCGCCGCCGCTTCGAACGCCGACGCATGGATCGCCGCACCGGCCGCGGCCGGCTGGAAAGCGGTGTGGAACGTCGCAGCGGGCAAGACCGGCGCAAGGGCCCGATCCGCGGCGCGGAACGCCGTACGGCGCGCGGCTGACTCGGGACCGCACAAAAGCAAAACGGCCCGCCGATACGATGGCGGGCCGGTTGACTTAAGGTGTGACGAGCCGCTAGCTCGCGGCTGCCTCCTTGGTTTCGGCGGTTTCCTTGCCCTCGGCC
>JBOGNS010000453.1:0-3619 GCA_050747305.1 Candidatus Acidiferrales bacterium
GCCACCCCCGGCGCTGTTGCGCGCGCCGCCGCTTCCATGCGCCCGCTGTTCGCGCTCGCCTTGGTTTTCGCCGCGGCGGCAACCGCGTTCGGCCAAGCGGCGCCGCCGCCTCCGCCGGCGCAGGCTCGCGCTGCGCGTCCTGCCTTCTTTCGCGCGACGAATTACACCGTGAAGGCAACACTCGAGCCGCAGCGCCATCTGCTGGCGGCCGTTGCCACGGTCGATTATGAAGCGCTCCAGCCCTCGCGCACCCTCGAAGCTGAGCTCAACCCGAATCTCCGCCTCAAGCAGGTTTACGCGAAGGCCGGGCAGGCGCTGCCCTTCGAGCGCATCCCGCTTTCGCCGCGCGTCACCGTCACACTGCCCAATGCCATGACTACCGGCGACAAGCTCACGCTCACTTTCGAATACGAAGGCCCGCTCGCGGACAGCGATACGGCGCTCAGCGGCGGCGTGCGTCATGCCTACATCGGCGACGAAGGCGCGTACCTCCTGCTTTCGTCGCGCTGGTTCCCGCTGACTAATTTTCC
Source organism: Candidatus Acidiferrales bacterium (assembly GCA_050747305.1). Taxonomy (GTDB): domain Bacteria; phylum Acidobacteriota; class Terriglobia; order Acidiferrales; family UBA7541; genus JBOGNS01. The sequence goes on from JBOGNS010000453.1 coordinate 531, forward strand.
CGCCACACGCTTCACCGGCACATTCGAAATCACCGTGCCTGAAACCTGGATCGTTGCCGGCACAGGCCGCGCGCTCGCCCCAACGGTGGCATCCTCCGCGCCGGTTGCCACTGCGCCCGCTGCCGAAGCGCCTCGCCAGCGTCCGCGTCGCGCGGGGCAGGAAGAACCGCCGTCGGCCGCGCCTGCCGAGCAAGCCGCGTCGAGGTCAGTGTCCCGCTCCAGCTATCCATTCCGCGTCGAGAAGCCGGCTGCCGCGGGCACGTTCGTCGCCGGGCCGTATCAGATGGTTCCTGTTTCCGCTGAGGGCATTTCCGTTTCTGTGTACATGCCCACGGGCAACAACACGAGCGCGAAGGAATACGGCGAAGCTGCCGCCAAGGCCATCAACTCCTTTTCCGCGCGCTTCGGTGCACGGCCCGATCCTACCCTGGCCATCGTACAGCTCCCCAACGTGCCGGCGGTGCCATCAGGCGAGTCTGCCCCCGGACTCATTCTTCTGGGCGCGCGCCAGTGGACCCGTGACGTCAACTATCGCCTGGTGGCGCGGCTGGTAGCCGAGCAGTGGTGGGCCAATCAGATTCGCCCGGCAACGGCCGACGACGTGTGGCTCTCCGATGGCCTATCGCGCTACTCCGAAGGCTTGTACGTGAGCGAGATTGCCGGCGAAGAGGGCTTCAATCGCGCCCTCGAAGATTTTGCCGTAGGCGCGCTCATGTACGAGGACGCGGCGGCGCTCGGTCAGGCCAGCCAGCTGAAGCCGTATTCCGCGGAGTATCGCTCGGTGATCGAGAATAAGGGCGCCACGGTGTTTCACATGTTGCGCGGGCAGATGGGCGATGCGAGCTTCGATGCGCTGCTGCGTGAATACTACGCAAAGTTCGCCGGACGCTCCGCTTCTATCGCCGATTTCCAGAGCCTGGCGCAAGAGAAAGCCAATGCTGCCGCCAACAGCGGCCAGCCGCTCAACCTGACGCCCTTCTTCGCGCAGTGGATGAATTCCACCGGCATCCCCGACTTCGAACTCGAGTACACGGTGCTGCGCACGCAGAAAGGTTTTCGCATCATCGGCAAGGTGAAGCAGGACTTGGAAACTTTCCGTATGAAGGTTGGCGTAAAAGTCGAAACCGAAGGCAATCCGGAGGAAGCTTTGATTGATGTAGTGGGCGCCGAATCGGATTTCACCATCGAAACCTTCGGGCGGCCCAAGCCGGGCGGCATTATTCTCGACCCGCAGAATCACCTGCTGAAAGCCAGCCCGCGCCTGCGCGTGCGCGCTTCCATTGCGCGCGGCGAGTTCTTCGCCGAGCAAGGCAAATACTACGAGGCTATTCAGGAGTATCAGACCGCGCTGGAACGCCAGAAGAATAGTTCGCTGGCGCACTTCCGCATGGCCGAAGCATTCTTCTATCAGAAGAATTATCAGGCTGCGGCGCAGGCCTTCCGCGATTCCATCGACGGCGACCGCGATCCCAAATGGGTGGAAGTGTGGGGCCACATTTACATCGGCAAGATTTTCGATCTCACCGGCCAGCGCGAGCGCGCGCTGAACGAGTACGAACGCGCCCGCAACACCAATGACGATACCGGCGGCGCCCAGGCGGAAATCGAACGCCTCATCAAGGAGCCTTACTCGGAAACCGTCGCCGCGCGTTCCGGCCTGTAATTTGCCGTGTACAAAGTCCTGTTATCTCTCGTCGCCTTGATCTTGAGCGCATGCGCAGCTCGAGAAGCCCGCGATACCAATCCCGCTGGTTCCCCTTCGCAGCTGGTTGATACCAGCGTTGTGACGCCGGCGAGTATCTGCGACATTGCCAAGTCTCGATCGGCATTCGACAGAAGGTTTCTCCGCATCGATGCGTACATCAGCCGGGGCTTCGAAGACTCGGGATTGCATGATCCGTCTTGCGCGGAAGAAGCTGTCGGAAATATGCGGCAGGCTCAGGTTGAACCACCGCGCATCTGGGTTGAGTTTGCCGATGAGGCTCGCCACGAGCGCGTCTCCGGCTTTCCGCCGCTGCTCCAGGACGAGCCACTGCGTCAACTCCGTGCGCTTCTATTGGAGCGCGGACGGGCCGGACAGATGACGCGCGCAATTTTGATCGGGACGTTCTATGCGGGAAAACAATATCGAATTCAGGGAAACAGTTTTTGGGGAGGCCACGGACATATGGGATGCTGTAGTCTGTTTGTGGTTAGCCGAGTCGAGTCCGTAGTCACCAGTTATTCGGACACACTCAATTATTCGTGGGCTGATTGGAACACAGCTCTGCCGCAAGGGTGCTACTCAGGATGTATGCTTGGCCTTCCGACCAACGACACCATGCGGCGATGGCAAGAAGAGGCTGCACAAGGACAAGATGCGTGGCGTTACGACCCCGATCAGGTAGCACAGAATCACTTGACGCGAATCAAGCGTGGCGACTACGGAGCTGTCAGCGGCAGATTTGAACAAATATGGCCCGACAAGAAAACGATCAGTCCTCCGGCCGATTCGCAATCCACGGGGAGCTTGACGCTGCTCTCGTCAACATCTTACTTGAGGCGCTACGAATTCATAGAGGCTGACCTCGCCACACGCTTTTTAATCAACGTATCGCGACCGTACTGGCTTGCGACTGTCGCCGGCACTCCCGAGCGAGTGATCTGGGTGCCCGCAGGAGCGACGATGTTCACCTGTGTCACCACCAAAGACCGCGGCAAAAGGACTCGACCCTAGAAATGACCCCATCGATTCCAACTGCGGCAGAAGCGACGACACCGCTTGGGCAGCTGATAGCGACGCGCATTCATGAAAGCGGCCCGATCACGTTCGCCAATTACATGGCCGAATGTCTCTACCACTCCGCGTTCGGCTACTACAACCGCGCCGCTTCCACCGATCGCTTCGCCGACTATTACACCAGCGTGGACGTGCATCCCATCTTCGGCCGCCTGCTCGCCCGCCAATTCGTTGAAATGTGGGAGCTGCTGGGCCGCCCGTCGCGCTTCGATCTGGTCGAAGGCGGCGCCGGCGCGGGCCGCCTCGCATCGCATATCCTCGACTTCTCTGCGCGCGCCCTGCCGGAGTTCTACGCCGCGCTGCACTACAC
>JBOGNS010000454.1:0-1637 GCA_050747305.1 Candidatus Acidiferrales bacterium
GTAGATGTCCATCACCCCCAGCGTGCAGATGGCAATCACGATGAGCAACAGCCACCAATCAAAGTCCCGTGCGCGGCTGCGTTCATCGAGCACTAGCGTTCCCTCCGGCGAGGCACATCAGCAGGCGGCGGCGCGGCAGAGGCGGTACTCGCCGACGGTGCGGAGGCGACGGATTCGGCGGCAGGCTTTGGCGATTGGGCGGCAGAAGCCGCGGCGGGGGTGACGGCGGCGCCTGCGGTCAGCGGCTTATCCAAGTCATACTGTTTGTAGTCCACGCGGAGTTGCTTCTGATCGCCCAGGCCCTTCTTTTCGTAGTAGCGTTTGATGATGTCGCGTGCCACCGGGGCAGCGGCGCTGGAACCGTGCTCGCCATGCTCCACGAGTACCGCGACCACAATCTCAGGATTCCGGCGCGGCGCGTAGCCCACGAACCAGGCATTTTCCGTGAAGCGCCGCCCGCTTCTGCGAAGCTTGGCCCTGCCTTCGTTGCTGATGAGTTGCGACGTACCGGTCTTGCCGCAAAACTCGACGCCTTCGATGCGCGACCCAGCGGCCGTGCCGCCTTCGTTCACGACGCCGAACATGGCGCGCGTAACTTTCTCCGTGGTGTCCTCAGAAAGCGCAAAGCGATACTCGGAGGGACTGGCGTCTTTCAGCAGATGGGGCTGCTTGAACAGGCCGCCGGAAGCAATGCCGCCCACGGCATAGGCGAGTTGTAGCGGCGTGCTGGTGAGCGCGCCTTGCCCAATGGCGACGGAAATCGTTTCACCGGCGTACCACTTTTCTTTGAAGACACGCTGCTTCCAGCCCTCCGACGGCACTAGGCCGGAGGCTTCGCTGGGCAAATCAATTCCCGTGGGACGGCCCAGGCCGAGCCTTTCGGCGTAATAAGAGATGCGGTCAATCCCCAGGCGCTGGCCGACGTTGTAGAAAAAAATGTCGCAGGACTGGGTAATGGCAGTGTGCAGGTTGACCAGCCCGTGCCCGCCCTTGCCATACACCCAGCACCTGAACATGCGGCCGTAAAAATTCGCGTGGCCGGGGCAGTAAGCGGTCATCGTTTCGGGGATGGATTTGGATTCGAGCATGGCGGCGGCCATCATGATCTTGAACACCGAGCCGGGCGCAAGCTGGGCCTGAATGGCGCGGTTCAGCATCGGTTTGTCCGGATCATCGTTGAGCCGCTTCCAGTCTGCGGGCTCGATGCGCAGCGCGAAAAGATTCGGGTCGGGCGCGGGATGGCTGAGCATCGCGAGAACTTCGCCGGTGCGCGGATCCAGCGCGACCACAGCGCCTTTGCGTCCCGCCAAACCCGCTTCGGCCACCACCTGCAAATCATAGTCAATGGTGAGTTGGATATCGCGGCCGGGAACTGGGTCGGTTTGGTCCAGCCTGGTCACCTCGCGGCCCAGACTATTGACGATGGCGCGCCGCTTGCCATCTACGCCCATGAGTGTTTCGTTGTACTGGCGCTCGAGTCCGGCCTTGCCAATGACGTCGCCAGGCTGGTAGCGGCCCGCGCCGCGCGCGATTTCGCGCTCGCTGGCCTCGCCCACGTAGCCCGCCACGTGCGACATAAAGCCATCGCGCGGATAGAGGCGGTGGTACTTCATGTGCAGTTCGAGGATGGGAATGTC
>JBOGNS010000455.1:0-4589 GCA_050747305.1 Candidatus Acidiferrales bacterium
GCGATCTTCTCCTGGAAATCCGTGAAGCTGCGGCCGGCAAACTCGATCCAGCGCTGTTGAACGCTCTCGGAGTGAGAATCGAGCGCCGCCATCATCTCGTCGCGGCTGGCGCTGGACTCGTCGGCAAAGAGCCGCAGTTTTTCGGTGGCGATGCGGTGTGCTTCGTCGGAGAGCGCGGCTGCCGAGGCTTGCCCAGCCTGCTCCAGAGTTTCGCGGTTCTTGCCCACTACTTCGCGCGCCGAATCCTCGAGTAGTCCTCGGGTGTGTTCTGTGTAGCTGCGGCTATAGTGCTCGAGCTCCAAAGAAAAGACACGAGAAAGCTCTCCGGCGCGGTCGCGCAGTTTTTCAGTGGCCTGCTCGATGGCTTTATCGAGCACCGACTGCATGCTGGTTTGTGCCTTTTTTTGGTACCACTCGGCAGCCTTGTAGAGCGCTTCGAAGGTGGTGTGCGTGGCGTCGGTGCTTTTCTCCTCCAACTCCGCGAGGCACTTATCGAGCTGCGTGCGGCTTACGGTGTCCCACTCCTTTTCGATCTGCGCGCGCGCCTCTTTCAAGCGGCGGTCGGTTTGCGCCAGAAACTCGCCGGAAAGCTGCTGGATGCGTTCGCGGTGCGCCAGCACGAATTCCTCGGCATGCTGCTGCGTGGCGGCAAGCTCGCTGAGCAATCGCTCGGCATTCTCCAGGCGCGGCGCGATATGGCGATCCACATCGGCCACCATACGCTGCACCGATTTCCGCCCCTCTTCGTCGAAAGCGGGCCGCAGGCGCTCGAAGGTCTCGGTTAGCATGGTTTCAGACTGGCGCGCCGCTGCCGCAGTCAGCGCCTCCATGTGGCCGACCAGCGTCTGCTGGAACTGCGATTCCAGTGCCTCCGCCAGCGACTGGCGCAACCCATCCAAGCGCGCCGCATCCTCCGAGGCGCGGCCGGTGGCGGCGCGCAAATCGTCCAGCGAGCCTTTGGCGCGGAAGAGATCCTGTTCCAGGTCGCGGCGCACGGCCAGCATCACCTGCTGCGCGTCGGCGGCAGCCTCGGCGAATGACTGACGCAGCGCACCCAGGCGAAGACGCATCGCCTGCTCCGCTTCCGCGTCGGCGCGGTCAGAGAGTTCCGCCCATTGCCGCGCCAGCCTTTGCGAAGCGGTGGAAACGGCGTCGGCGACCAGCGCATTCCATTCTTCCCCGGCGAGCGTCATATCGGACTCGAGATGCTCGCGCCATTTGGTGCGAAGGCGCTCGATATCTTCGCGCTCGGCCGCGCCCACCTGCGCGCGAAGGTTCTTCACCGCCTGTTCCACGCGGGCCAGCTCCGCCCGGGCTGCTTCGGAAAGCTGCCCAAGCTCGGGCTGCCATTTCCGCGTGGCCTCCTGCACTGCCGCCTCGATTTCAGCGCGCAGCGTGCCGAGGCGCGATGCCGACGATTTGCCCGCGGCAGCCGCCTCCGTGCGCAGCAATTCCAGCGAAGACTGGGCCGTAGCGTCGGCCGACGCCAGTTCGCCGCGCAACATATCCAGCCGCGACTGCGTGGACGCCGCGGCGCCGGAAATCTCGGTGCGCAGCGCCTCCATGTGTTTCTCCATTTCACTCAGGCGCGCGGTGGCCGCGGCAATACCTTGCTCGAGCTGCTCGCGGAAGCGTTTGCGCAATTCCTGCTCAGACTGCTTGAACCGCTCGGCAAGCGTTTGGCCCGCCTGGCCGGCCATGCTGTCGAAATCGGCCTGCCATTTTTCGCGCAGCGTCCCGTTGGCTTGCAGCCGCGACTGGTCAATGCGCTCGACCGCCCTCTGCACCGCTTCGTCGAGATGCTGCGCGGAAACTGTATCCACCGTCTTGCGCGCGGCATTGCGCAACTGCGCTTCCACTTCGCGCAGCAATTTGCCGGTCTCGGCTGCCACGCTGCTGGAAGCCGCCTCGCGGGCGGCGTCTTGAATCTGGCCGCGCGCGTCGGCAATCATTTTCGCAATCTGTTTCTCCACCGAGGCCAGAGCCTCTGCCGAAGGCGCCGCAGGGCCCGGCAACATGCGTACTTTGCTCGGGGGCAGGCTCGCCGGCTGACTTGGCTCAGCCTTCGCTTCAGGCGGTGCAGGCGCCGGAGGTGCAGGAATCGAGGGCGCGGCCTCCTCGGGGTAAGGGAACCAGTCTTCCGGCGGGAATGCTACTCCCCAAACGTTGCCGGGGATTTCGATTTGCACGGCGACCTGAAAAAGCTCGTGGACGGTGCGCGGGCGCTGTACCCACACCACTTTCGCAGCCAAAGTGCGCGCCGGCTGACCGGCCTCCGGGTGCGGAATCTCCAGAGTGACCGCGTGATTCTTCAGCACGTAGTGCTTCGACTGGTACTTGCAGCCGTGGCAGTTGATCACCAGCGCCGAGGTGCGCTCTTTGAACGGCTGGCCCAGCGCGTCGGTGCCGGAGACGGTGATGGGCACCGTCTGCACGATGCGCGTGCTGCGGCGCCGCTGAACCTGCGGTTCGCCGGATGGATTGGCTTGCTCGACCACACTTCCCCCAACGGTAGCGAGCGTGGCTCGCCACCGCCCACGTAATGTTGCAGCATAGCACCGCGGGCGGCGGAGGTGGCGCAAGCCATTCGCGGGATGCGTATGAGTTAATGTGAACTCGGAACGCAGAACAAGCTGACAGTCGACAGCTGACAGTCGACAGCGAACCTTCTTTCAAAATTCAAGCGTTCACAGGATTTTTCAAAGGCGCGAGCAAGAATCACAAGGCTGCATCTCGGGGAGTTTTCGTCTGCACCCGATGAGGAAAGCTGGCGGCTGTCAACTGTCGGCTGTCAGCCTCTTCTTTAGTTCTATGTTCTAATTTAGTTCTGACTTCATACTTCTGAGTTGTGGCGTGAGGCGCGGCCCAGGAGGGCGTCCTTGATTTCTTTGGCCACCCAGAGCGGGCCGACGAGGAAATAGACCGGTCCCTGGAAGAAGGCCGGCTTGTTGCCTTCGATTTTGTGTCCGGCGAACAGCAACGCCCAGCCGCTAACGAATAGTGCGAGGCCCCATTGCCATTGCAGGAGCGCGAGTAGAATCAAACCGGCAAAAATCAGCGGAATGCCGATGGCATGCAAGAGGCGATTCCACGGGCTGGTATGCTCGTGTTCGTAGCGGGACATGTAGTCGGCGATCGGCATGGAGGGCCCTCCCTAACACCTGTAATGCTTATACGCTGGTTCAATAGCAGGCAGCAAGTGAGTTTCCCTGGGTCGAGATTCAGCAAGTGAGGAAGGGAAGTGCATCAACTGCGAGGAGGAACGATGGCAGTGCATACCGAAGCGGCACGGGCGGGCATCAGCATGGGGTCGGCGCTGGCGATCGCGATTTCGTGGAGTGTAAACAAGTCGATTTTGTGGGCCATCATCCACGGTTTTTTCTCGTGGCTGTACGTGGTTTACTACGCGCTGACGCGATGATGTGCGTCAGCGAGAGGAGTGCGATGTGAGGCGCACGGGAACCAACAGGGGCTTTGCCGGCTGTTTTGCCGATCGCGAAGCGGCACGCAACTCGCGGCTGGTGTTTGCCGGGCTGGCGTGTGACTTGCAGTCGTCGTTTCGCCGCGGCTGCGCCCATGCGCCCGGTTGCATTCGCGAGGCCTATACCGCCGAGTGCTACAACTCAACCACCGAATCGGGCGTCGATTTGGCCGGGCGGGTGGCTGATTGCGGAGACGTCCGTGCCTCCGGAGGATGGAAACAAGCGGCGCGTCAGTGTGAGGCGCTCGCGCGTTCTTTATTTGCCGAAGGCAAAGTGCCGTTTTTTGCCGGAGGGGATCACGCGGTGTCCATCCCTGTGGCGCGGGCCCTGGCGGCGCTGGGCCGTCCGGTTCACGTGGTGCAGCTCGACGCGCATCCGGACCTTTACCCGGAATACGAGGGCGATCCCGAGTCTCACGCGTGCGTGGCCGCGCGCCTGCTCGAGATGGAGCACATTGCCGGTGTGACCCAGTTGGGCATTCGCACCATGAACGCGATTCAGGAGAGCACCGCGCGGCGCTACGGCGAACGCCTGCGCATCGTGCCGGCGCGTGAAATCGAAAACGAGATTCCCGCCCTGGCGCACATCTCCGGCGACGCGCTGGTGTACCTCACGCTGGACCTCGATGTGTTCGATCCCGCCTTCGCTCCTGGCGTTTCGCATCCCGTGCCCGGCGGGCTATCTCCGCGCGTGGTGCTCGACTTCCTGCAGCGGGCCGCGTGGAAACTGGTTGGGATGGATGTGGTGGAACTAAATCCGCGCTTCGACCAGCATGGGCGCACCGGCGTGCTCGCCGGACGCCTGCTGCACGAGGCCATGGGCTCGCCTGCCGCTGCCGCCGCCCGCGCCGGTGCACAGTGATCAGTGGCACAGGCTTTCCAGCCTGTGGGCTGTGTTGGACTCACAGCATGCACAGGCTAGAAAGCCTGTGCCACCGGTTGCCAACCACCGGTCAGCGGTCACCGGCCACCGCCCCTTCGATCGCCCCTCCGATTTTGCTTGACCTCATACATCGTATTCTGTATACAGCATGCAGTATTTCGACGGGGTGTCGTTCTGGCTCGAGTCCGCGAATCCGGCTCCGCGGCTGCGGTGCTTCCACTGGCG
>JBOGNS010000456.1:0-4110 GCA_050747305.1 Candidatus Acidiferrales bacterium
AACAGTATTGAACTATCGAAGTGGCGAGGCGCGGGATCATCTGTCGAAGTGGCGCATGGCACTCCCGTTCCTGAAGAAGGCGGATCGTGTGGTCGTGCCGTCGCGTTTTCTGCACGACGTTTTTGCCGAATTCGGTTTGAGCGCAGATATCGTGCCGAACCTCGTTGACCTGACGCAGTTAACCTACCGGCCGCGCAAACCGCTGCTGCCCCGCCTGATTTGCACTCGAGGATTCGAGCCGTACTATGACGTTGATCTCGTGGTTCGCGCCTTCGCTCGCGTGAAAGGCGCGTTTCCGGCAGCGTCTCTATGCCTGGTGGGGAGCGGGAGCTTAGAGCAAAGAATCCGAGCGACGGTGCGCGAGCTGCAACTGGACGGTGTTGAGTTTACAGGCGCAGTGGCACGCGATCGCATCGGGCAGTTTTATGACCGCAATCATATCTTCGTGAATGCATCGTGGTTGGACAACATGCCGGTGTCCCTGCTCGAGGCGTTTGCGTCGGGCACGCCGGTGGTGACCACCGCGCCCGATGGAATTCGCTACATCGTCGAGCACGAGCGTACAGGCTTGCTCTGTGCTCCAAAGGATTGGCAGGGGCTGGCGGAGAATGTGCTGCGGCTCCTGCGCAACCCCGACTTCGCGCTGGGATTGGCACGCAACGCTTACGAAGAGTCGCGCCGTTACCGCTGGGCGGCCGTGCGCGACCAATGGCTTGAGGTCTACCGTTCTGCCTGTGGGTTTCGCGAGGCCGAACGATTGGCGCAGCCCGCGGAACCCAGTGCAAGGCCAGAGTGTGTGACGCCGTGATAAAGGAACAACCACAATCAACGCCGCTAAGTAGCGACATCATCTGCTTCGCGAACGACTGGGCTGCCGACCCCCTGAGTAAGAAACAGGTGATGAGGCGGCTGGCGCGGCGTCACCGCGTGCTGTGGATCAATTCCATCAACAACCGTCGCCCGCAACTGGCCAGCAAGGATTTTCGCCGTATCCTGCAAAAACTCGGCGATTTCGGCAAAGGCTTAAAGCGGGTGGATGAAAATGTCTGGCTATTGGCGCCCATCTTTGTGCCGTTCCATGGCATGGCGTGGACGCGCTCGCTGAACCGCCAGCTTCTCGCATGGCAGATTCGTTGGGCCATACGCCGCCTTCAGTTCATGAACCCGGTCACTTGGACCTTCGTCCCCACCTCTGCGGACGTGGTGGGCTCGCTCGGCGAACGCCTTGTGGTGTATCACTGCGTGGACGAGTACGGCGCATTCAGCGATGCGGCGCCCGAGGTCCGCCTGCGCGAGCAGGAACTCCTCGCCAAGTCCGGCCTGGTGATTGTGTGTTCTCAGAAGCTCCTGGAAACAAAGAGAAAGTCGAACCCCAGCACGCACCTCGTAACCCATGGTGTGGACTACGAGCATTTTCGCCGGGCGGCTGACTCGCTAACCCCCATAGCGCCGGAGCTGGCCGGCTTGCCGCGGCCGATTCTCGGTTTCCACGGCCTGATCGCAGACTGGGTAGATTTGCCGCTGCTTGCCGATTTAGCCCGCCTGCGTCCGAGTTGGACGATTGTGCTCGTGGGGCGGCCGGATACGAACGTCAGCTCGATCGCAGGCATACCGAATATTCACCTGCTCGGCCACCGGCCATACGAAAAGTTGCCGAACTATCTCCGCGGCTTCGACGTTGCGCTGCTGCCGTTCGTGCAAAACGAACTCACCATCAGCGCCAACCCGCTGAAACTCCGCGAGTATTTGGCGGCAGGCTTGCCCGTCGTGGCCACTCCGATTCCGGAAGTAGAACGCCTCGCGCCGCCGGTTCGCTTGGCCTCCACCGCCGAAGGGTATGCGCGCGAGATTGAGAGCCTGCTGGCACAGGATCAGGCAGGTGCGGCGTTGCAACGTTCAGATCAATGGGCGGGGGAATCCTGGGATCACAAGGTCGCTGAACTCGAAAGGCTGTTGCATTCCGCCAATTCCAATGCGGCTGCGGCTCTAGCTCCCCACCAAGTGCCTGAGCTCTGCGATTTGAATTTGAAGTTCGTCCGAAGGTGGAGAGGTCGCCACTCAGAAATCACCGAATATGCGCCGATGAACGGTGAAAGGCACGCGCCGCTTGTGATTAAGCGACTCACGCGCTGGAAAGACTCGGCGGAGGCAGAACGCTTGCTTCAAAAGGAGGGCGATGTCCTGCAGCGACTCAGGGCGCTCGGCCCCCCTTTGCGGGGTTCCGTGCCGGCATTGATCCGGACTCTACCGCAGTTGAAAATGCTCGTTGTAAGCAAGGTTGCAGGTGTGCCGTTTTCGCAAATCCTGAGGCAGCGAGCAAACCGCATAACCGGCGCTTTCGGCGAAGGATACGTTCTGGAGATCGGTCACCGCGCGGGCGAGTGGCTGAGGAATTTCCATAACGCAACCCGTCAAGACGACGGCACGTTCGACGCCAGCGTCTTTCTCGCCGCGCTGGAGCAGCGCATCACACGATGCTCCCAGGCGGGCGCTGATCCTGGTTTTTTGCAGCGTGCGTTTCGCTCAGCAGCGCTGGCTGCGGAGAAGCTCAATCGCACCACCATGCAGATGGCGGCCCGCCATGGAGACTTTCTGCCGCAGAACTTGCTGGTGCATGCCGGCGAAATCGCAGTCGTGGATTTCGAAAATTACAAGGAGAGCGACTCGGTGTTTGAGGATTTGGCAACCTTCATCGGCTACGCCGCGCTCTTGCGGACTTCGCCGATCTAATCCAGAACTACATTGACCCGAATGGCGGATCGCTTCATAAGTGGTTACGGCGAGCCCGGTCATCAGCAGATTCTGGATCTTTACGTGTTGAAGGCGGAATTGGTAATTCTCTCCGAGTACTTGCGCGGACGGTCAGACCCGCCGGCAGCATCGAAGCGCATCTTGCAGATGCAGGCAGAGATCGAAAGCGCTGCTCAAGCTTTAGCGATGCAGGAAACAAGGAGTACTCCGCGGTGAACACAATGGATGAGAAAGCTCAAGCGGCGCGTCTGGAGCCGGCGGAAGTCGTCGAGTACCGCTTCGGCAAGCAAGGTTATCAAGACGTGGCGCGGTACGACCAAGTACGCTACTCGGGTCCGGCGAATGAATACAAGCAAGCCGTCATGCGGCGCGCTTACCGGCGGTTGATCGGGGAGCTCAGCGGCAAGCGGGTGCTCGATGTCGGCTGCGGCCCGGGCCGGGGTGTTGTGGATTTTGCGCAGCAGGCGGCGTTTGCAGTCGGAAGCGACGCATCGCAGGACATGCTCAGTGTGGCTCAGGCTAAGGCCGGAGGACAGCTTCCGTGCGGCTTCGCTGCCGCCCACGCACAAAACCTGCCATTCCGTGACAAATCATTCGATGTAATCACCGCCCTCAATTTCCTGCATTTGTTTCGCCTGGAGACGCAGCGCGCGATGATCGCAGAGATGAAGCGTGTGGTGAAACCAGGCGGAATCCTCGTACTGGAGTTTGACAATGCCCTGAACGGGTTGGGGCTGGGACTATACAAGCGCTGGAAGAGGATTGAGCGCGGCTCGTTGCCGGGCGAGATCCAATCTGTAATCGGAAACGACTGCCGAGTCGTGAAGGTGTACGGTGCGGTGATCCCCGTCGCATGGCGATTGTTTTACCGCTTCCCGAAACTGTTTGGCCCGCTGGAGAGAATTACTTACCTGCCGTTGCTCAACCGGCTCGCGCATCGCGTCTATTACAAAATGCAAGTGCGGCAAAGTGGCAGCTAGGCGCGGTTCAAGCCTTGCGGATGTAAACCAAGAATTCGGGGCGATGCACGGCTCGTTCCAGCCGCATCCCGTACTTGCGCAAAAGTCTGCGCATCCGAAAAGCGGTTTGAAACGTTTGGCCGATGGCGCGGCCTCGCCAGCGCACGCGGAGTTGCTGGCCGGTCGCGTTGAACCACACGCCGAGTAGAAAGTGCAGAATACCCGCCGCGGAGCGCTTCCATCGGCGCGGGTCCAGCGAAAGCCACCGCAGATAGAAGGTCCAAGAATGCAGTAACACAACGGCCGGCGCTCCCGGCCGCAACACGTACCCAATTTCGCCGAGCACCCGATGCACATCGGCCAGCGGAATCACCCCACGACATGCCAGAAAATCCACCGA
>JBOGNS010000457.1:0-10564 GCA_050747305.1 Candidatus Acidiferrales bacterium
CGCTGGCTTGGCGTGGCCTCCGGCGTGGCGAGCCTGGCCTTCGGCCTCTTCCTCGCCTATCGCATCTGCTTCACGGATAGCTTGTTCCTTCGGCCATTATGACGGTCTATGGGTATGGGCCATGAAAGATTATCCATACTGCGGATCGAAGTAGGGCGTGTTCGCAACATCCACCACGGGTAAATGATGCCCGGTCCGCGGCCCCTTTTCAGCGGCTGACCTTCAATTCGAAGCCACAAGCGAGCGCTGCGACACCCTGGAAGGTGAGATCGACCGCAAGTACGATGCCGAGCAGCCAGAGACTGTTCACCGGCCAACCGGTGAGGAAAATGATCCCGGCCAGAAGAGTGATCAGGCCCGAAGCCAGAATCCATCCCCAACCGGGTCGTGGCCGGAGCCGCGTGCTCCACCAGGCTCGGACGAGGCCTGCGGCGAGCAGCGAGCAGGCAAAAAGCAGCGTCAGCGCCGCCGCCCCGAGTAACGGGTTGGAGAAGATGAGAAATCCTGCGAGGCCGTACAGAATGCCGCTCAGCAGCCAGAAGAAGAAGCCTCCCCATCTCTTCACTCGGAATGCATGGATGATGTGGACGACGGCTCCAATGATCATCATGATCCCGACAAAGAGGACGGAGACAACTGTCGCGGTGAACAGATTCCAGAATGCCAGAGCTCCCAGAACGAGAAAGGCAACGCCGAGGGCGACGAACCATCCCCACCTGGAGCCCAACTCGGCAAGGATGGATCCCATCTCGAAACTAGATTGTGCATGGCTCATATGTTCCTCCCAAACTTGATGAAGAAGATGCTTTCTCCGTTTCCGCTCGGGTGGCGTATTGTCAGGCCAGGGGCGAGGTCGGGGCCGAACTCGGTGATGATCGGCTTGTCCGTCGCGAGCTCATGCAGATTTACGGGCCTGATGGCGCCGCCCTGGGAATCCGTGCGGATGGACCGGCGATCCGTCGGTTGAACCAGTCTACTCCCAAAAATCGCCACGCTGCGCAGTCTTTTGTCGTTATCTGCGGGCGACTGGGGTTTGCTTTCGGTGGGCCGTTTACGCGGGCTGGTCCGAGAGAGAAGGGACCTTTCGGCAAATTGAAGATGTACCGCGCGGCGCGCGTCTCGATGCATCTGCCATTGATGTGGCTGGTGCGTCCGAATCCGGCAGTGAGCGTGTTTGTTTCCGGGGGGCGCAAATCTTCCTTACGCCGGGCGTCCGGCTCTTGGTTATTGTTCAGTGCATTCTTGACATCGATTGGGGCCAGCGTTACAAAAGATAAAGCCCAGCGGAAAGCACGTTCATGAGACCAGAGATAGCTCGCGAGCTCTTCACTGGTCGGAGTTGCATGTCCGCGACGATATCCAGTTGCCCCGGGCTAGTGTTTGTCAGTAGTCGGCCAGCCTCTTCGCTGAAAACAGGATCGCGTCCGGGCCAGCATCGCTTCATTTTTTTTTCCCTCGGGAGGAGGTTTCTATGCTTCAACTGGGTGATGCGCGACGAGTGATTGCGGCCGCGGAGAAGAAGTCCGCGGAGATCAAGCAGCCCATGAACATCGCCGTTGTGGATGAGGGCGGCAACCTCCTGTCCCATGTGCGCATGGACGGCGCCTGGATCGGCAGCATCGATATCTCGATCAAGAAAGCATTTACCTCCCGCGCGTTCAACATCTCGACGAAGGACCTGGCGGCGCACAGCCAGTCCGGCGGTCAGTTCTTCGGCATTCATGCCTCGAACGACGGCAAAGTGATGATCTTCGCCGGTGGCATTCCCCTGGTGCGCGACGGAAGAGTGGTGGGCGCCATCGGCGTCAGCGGCGGCTCCGGCGATCAGGACCACGCAGTTGCTGAAGCGGGCGCCGCGGCATTCTGAAGCGTCTCCGTTCACAGGCCAAAAAAGGGAGGGCATATGGCTTCCAATCGTGGGGTCGTTTATTTGAAACCCGGCAAGGTGGAGGTCCAGTCGATCGACGATCCGAAGATGCAGTCGCCGGATGGAAGGGCTATCGGACACGCGGTGATTCTGAAGGTCGTATCCACCAACATCTGCGGTTCGGATCAACACATGGTGCGCGGACGCACCACAGCGCCGGCCGGGCTGGTGCTGGGGCACGAGATTACGGGCGAGGTGATCGAAAAGGGCAAGGACGTTGAGAACGTGAAAGTGGGAGACCTGGTCTCCGTTCCGTTCAATGTGGCGTGCGGCCGCTGCCGGACTTGCCGCGAGCAGCAGACCGGAATCTGCCTCAACGTCAATCCCGCGCGCGCCGGCGGAGCCTACGGGTACGTGGACATGGGCGGCTGGGTCGGCGGCCAAGCCGACTACGTCATGGTGCCGTACGCCGACTTCAACCTTTTGAAATTCCCGGACAAGGCGCAAGCGATGTCCAAGATCCGGGATCTCACCATGCTCACCGATATCCTGCCCACTGGGTTCCATGGCGCGGTGACCGCGGGAGTGGAGGTTGGATCCATCGTCTATATCGCCGGGGCCGGGCCTGTGGGCCTTGCGGCAGCGGCGGCGGCACAGATCCTAGGAGCAGCCGCGGTGCTGGTCGGTGACATGAACCGGGAACGCCTCGCGCATGTGGGCGCGGTGGGTTTTATTCCGGTCGATCTGACCAAGAGCGACCGGCTGGAGGATTTGATTGAAGCGATCGTCGGCGTGCCCGAAGTTGACGCGTCGGTAGATGCCGTCGGTTTCGAAGCGCGGGGCCACGGGGCGCAATCGGGCCAGGAGGCGCCGGCTACTGTGTTGAACTCGCTGATGACCATCACGCGGGCCGGCGGCGGCATCGGCATTCCCGGCCTCTACGTGACCGAGGATCCGGGATCGAAGGACGAAGCCGCTCGCCAGGGCGATCTGCGGATGCGGTTCGGACTGGGTTGGGCCAAGTCTCATCGCTTCTACACGGGTCAGACGCCGGTGCTGCGATACAACCGGCCGTTGATGCAGGCGATCCTGCACGACCGCCTGCCGATTGCGAAAATCGTCAACGCGACGGTGATCTCCTTGGACCAGGCGCCGACCGGCTACAAGGACTTCGATCGCGGCGCCGCGAAGAAGTTCGTGCTGGATCCGCACGGGACGGTGGCCAAGGCGGCCTGATCTGGCCGCGGAGCGGCTCAACAGTGGCGCGGCGATGGCGCGCGGGCGGATCCCGTAGTTGTTTGTCTCCATGAGAAGGGAATCGACCTGAACAACGATGTTGTGACAGCAAACTCTCAAACTCACCCAAGTACCAAGAAGGAGGAAACAATGGCAGTTCCAGCGGTAGCTCGAAAGACTTTTAAGACCGGCATTGATCTGCCGGAGAAGGCAAGACAGCAGGCGGTCGAGCTGCTCAACGCCCGGCTCGCCGATGCCATTGACCTGAAAACGCAAACCAAGTATGCGCACTGGAACGTCAAGGGCATGCACTTCCAGCCGCTGCACGAACTTTTCGATCTCGTTGCCGGTCATCTGGAGGAGCACGCGGATCTGCTGGCGGAACGAGCCACAACGCTCGGAGGAGTAGCCGCCGGCACGGCACGCCAAGTCGCTGCGGCGTCATCGCTCGAGGAGTTCCCTTTCGAAGCAGTGGCAGGAGAAGACTGTGTGCGAGCGCTCGTGAGCAGGCTGGCCAAGTACGGCGCGGCCATCCGTGCCGGAATCGACGCGGCTGCCCAATTCGGAGATCAAACGACGGCTGACCTGTTTACTGAGGTCTCCAGAGCGGTTGACAAGGACCTGTGGTTTCTGGAAGCGCATCTGCAAGAGTAAGGAGCCGGCATGAGGAAAGTGTTTGACAAGGTTGGAGGCGCGGGTGGGAGTCGAACCCACGAATAGAGGTTTTGCAGACCTCCGCCTTGGGCCACTTGGCTACCGCGCCGGACTAGGGCTGCCAGCGCCAGTGTAACACACGATTCCGCGCGCGCTCTTGCCTGCCGCTCACGCCCACCGGGCCAGCCGTTCACGCCACCTGCCAGCCGCCGACGCCACATGACAAATTGACTTGCAAATGATTACGAGCATAGGATGCTGGACAGGCGATTCCTCGATGCTCGGCCAACTGCTCGGCCACTACCGCGTCATCGATAAGCTGGGAGAAGGCGGGATGGGTGTGGTTTACCGCGCGCACGATGATCGGTTGGACCGCGACGTGGCTTTGAAGGTTCTTCCACCCGGCACGTTGCGCGATGAGGGCGCACGACGGCGCTTCCGCAAGGAAGCCCTGACTCTCTCCAAGCTCAACCATCCCAACATCGCCACCATCTTCGATTTCGACACGGAGGATGGCACGGACTTCCTGGTGATGGAGTATGTTCCCGGGGCCACGCTCAGCGACAGTCTCACCGCCGGCCCGCTTGCGCAGGATGAGGTTGCGCGGCTGGGCGCACAAATGGCCGAGGGACTGGCCGCCGCGCATCAGCAGGGCGTCATCCACCGCGACCTCAAGCCCAGCAACCTGCGCACGACAGCGGACGGCCGGCTCAAGATCCTCGATTTCGGATTGGCCAGGCTCACCGAGCCCTCGACCAAGGCTATAACCGAAAGCCTTAGCGATGCGTACTCGGGGGCGGGGACGCTCCCCTATATGGCGCCCGAACAATTGCGCGGCGAGACCGGCGACCACCGCACTGACATCTACTCGTCCGGCGTGGTGCTCTATGAAATGTCCACTGGGCGGCGGCCTTTTGACGGAAAACTCCCGACGCTGGTGACCGACGCGATCTTACATCAAACCCCGCGCCCGCCCAGCAGTTTGAATCGCAGGCTTTCGGCGGGGCTAGAGAGCATTATTCTCAAGGCGCTGGAGAAGCGGCCGGAGCGGCGCTACCAGTCGGCCAAGGAACTGCTCGTCGATCTGCAGCGGTTGTCGGCCCCCGGGGCGCCGACGGTTGAGCGTCAGTGGCGCAGGCGGCGCCGGACTTTGGCGGTCGCGGTGGCCGCGGCGTTTTTCGTACTGTTGCCGGCTTTCGCGTTGATACCGTCGGGACGAGCGGCGGTGCTGCGCTGGCTGGGATGGGGCGGCGCGGTGGAAAGCCGGGTTCTGACCGTACTGCCCTTTGAGGCAATCGGCGGAGAAGACCATGCGGCGCTGAGCCGCGGGCTGACCGAAACACTCACGGCCGCGCTTGGAAAAGTCAGCCAGAGTTACGGCCTGGAAGTAGTTCCCGCAAGCGAAGTGCGCGCCTACAGCGTGACCACCGTGGAACAGGCACGCAAGACGTTCGGCGTGGACCTGGTGTTGGCGGGCAGCTTGCAAGTCGCGCAGCAGGCGCGCGTCACCTTCAGCCTGATGGACGCCGGCACCCGCCGGCAATTGGCGTCGAACGTTGTGGATGCCGACGCCTCCAATCTGTTCGCCTTGGAAGATCGGGTAATCGAAAATGTGCTGGCCGCGCTGGAGATTGAACTGCGCCCCGGCGAGCCGCGCAGGCTGTTGACGCGGGGTACCACCCAGTCTGCCGCCTACGAGTACTACCTTCGCGGCCAGGGTTACCTCCAGAACTGCCAGCAGGAACGGGCCCCAGAGCTGGCCATCCCTCTGTTCCAGCGTGCCCTGGAAGAGGATGGCGGCTACGCGCTGGCGTATGCCGGCCTGGGCCAAGCCTATTGGTGCCGCTACGAGCAGACCAAGGACACGGTGTGGGTGGAGCGCGCGTTGGAAGCCTGCCAAAAAGCGCAAACTCTCGGCGACCAATTCGCTCCGGTGCACTTGGCGCTGGGCCGTGTGCTGCGCGGAACCGGAAGTTACGAGCGCGCGGCGCGCGAGTATGATCGCGCTCTGGAAATCGACCCCACCAGCGACGATGCCTTGCGCGGACTGGCTGCCTCCTTCGAAGCTTTGGCGCAGCCCGGCAATGCCGAACGCACCTACCAGCGGGCCCTTGCGTTGCGTCCGGACTTCGCTGGCGGCTATGGAGCCTTCGGCGCATTTTTTGCTCGACAAGGCCGCTACGAGGAAGCGGCGAAGATGTTTCACCGCACCATCGAGCTGGCTCCTGAGAATGTGCGCAGCTACAACAGCCTGGGGGCCGTGCTCTCGCTACAGGGACAGTGGGAGCAGGCGCGCGCCCTTTTCGAGAAATCTCTCAATGTTCAGCCCAACTATGTGGCCTACTCCAACCTCGGTCACCTCTTCTTCTTCCGAGAAGCCCGATACGCAGATGCCGCAGCCATGTTCGAGAAGGCGGTCGAGCTGGATAAGCGAGACTACCGTGTGTGGCAGAACCTTGCGTCGGCGTACTACTGGGCGCCGGGCGGGCGCGAAAAGTCGATAGCCGCCTACCGGCATGCGGCGGAAATGCTGAAGAGCCAGTTGGAAGTCAATCCGCAGGACGCGGATTTGGTGATCCGCCTCGCGGACTGCTACGGCATGTTGGGCGAAGCCACGAGGGCGCGCACCTTGATCCGCCGCGCGCTCGATCTTGCTCCGGATAACGTGGACGTGATGTTCCGCGCCGGAGACATCTACGAGCACCTCGGCGACCGCGAGCGCGCGCTGGAGTGGATCGGGAAGGCGCTCGACCGAGGATACTCTCTCGAGGAGGTCGAGCGCTCGCCGGGCCTGAAATTGCTGCGCTCCGATCCACGGTTTCCACGCCCGGCGCAGCGAACACCATCACCATAGCGCCGGCATTCTGGCGGCGGTTTTGGGTTGTTCAAGCTCTGAGGCCGAACCCCTGAGCAATAAGGATCAAATCACACGAGGAGGGTAAGCATATGGCAGCCACGGAGAGTGGTTACGAATTGGGACCGCTGTGCGCACTACGCAAAGACAAGATATTCATCATCTTCTCCGAAGACGACGACCGCTGGCTGGTTGTGCCCGGGCACAAGGCAGTGTGTCCCGGACAGACCGTGACGTGGCAGGTGTTTGGTCGCCCTAACACGGCCAGAGTGGATGTGAAGATTACGCTGGACGCCACCGTTTTCGAAACGGAGCACCCGACGCTGGAAAATGGCCAGGCCGTAGCGAAGGTCCGGGACAAGGCGGCTCTGGGCAACTACCCCTACACCGTGGTCTGCGACGGCCGGCCGGGATTCGGGGGCTCGCATCCGAGTGTCATCATTGACTGGGGTCGCTGACTGGCGCTCAACGCGCTAAGGGACCGGCTTTGGGCGATGGGCTCCGTAAGCCCATTGGCATCGGCGCGGGCGCTACGGGCTTGCTAAAAGCTGTCATGTCGATGCGGGCTGAATGGAGCCGCTCATATACGTCGGTTGGCCAACCTAGCCTTGAGCTTCTAGGAATGCGGGATGCCCAGCTCGGCGAGCTTGGCGGCGAGCTTCTGCATGGTCTGCCGAAGCAGCTCGACACTGCGCTTCAACTCCTGCGTGTCGCTGCGGTCAGTTTCATTCATGGCTAGGCTTGCGGCGAGCGACTCGGAATACACGGCCGCGGCTTGCAATGCGCTCACCGCGGGCCCGTGGAATTCGCGCAACGCGGCGCTGAGTTTTTCCAGCTTGAGCTGCGCCTCGGTGAACTGGTCGCGCAGGGCGTCCGCCTGCACCGAGAGGCGCTGCGACTCGCGCTGGAAGGAAGCTTTCTGCGCCTCGAATTCGGCGGCCTGCCTGGCGCGCTCGTCCATCTCCGCCGCGCGCCTGCGCTGGGCGATGAGGTCCTCACGCAGCAGATCCGCCTCTTCTGATTTTTTTGCCAGTTCGCGCTCGAGGCGCCCCGCCTTGGCGCGCAAACCTTCCACTTCGGCGCGCGGTGGCAGCGTGACGGCCAGTTCGCTGCGCAATTTCTGCGCCGCAGATTCAGCCTCCGCGAGCTTCCGCCGCCAATCCTCGATTTCCCTACGAAGCTGGTCCTCGCGGTGCGCCGCGGCGACCCCTGTCTGCGGCGGCTCGACAAGCGTTTCGTGCGCCGGCTGCTCGGCAGCTTCTACTGCCGCCTCGGCGTTGGGCGCGCTGCGCGCGGGTTCGCGGTGGTCAGGCATCTGGCGTGGATATTAGCAGAATTGGAATGGGGCGGAAGTATTGGCCGCCGGTGGCGTTCTAGCGCCGCGACAATCGGCGCCGTAGCAGTGTCGAGAGCGCCTGCAAGTCGAGCGGCTTGCACAGATAAGAGCACTGGCTTTCCTCGAGAAAGGCCATGGTTTCCGGATTGCCCGTGTCGCCGGTCAGAAAAATCACCCGCCCCTGATAATGCGGCTGGTGCTGGGAGAGGAAGGCAAACAACTGCTTGCCATCGAAGTCGGGCATGCGAATATCGGAGAGGATCAGGTCGTAATCGTCGCGCGCCAGCATTTCCACTGCCTTGCGCGCGGAGTCGGCGCAATCAAACGCCAGGTCTTCCTGGCTGAGTGTCTTCTTCAGTATGGCCATAACGGAAGGGTCGTCGTCGATCAGCAGTACCACCGGCTGCGCGGCGCCGGCCGAGGCTGCGAACTCTGAGCGAAAGCCGCTGCCGCCGGCCTGTTCTTCCACCCAGCGCGCCTGCCCACGACACTGGTTACAGAAGCGCACCAGCGAGCCCTGACCGCGCAACCGCTCCAGCTCGTTATGGCCCAGTTCCGTTTCGGTTCGGCTGCTGCACACCTGGCAGCGCAACCGGGTTCGCGCCATCGCGCCTCCAGCGTTACGCGCTCCGTTCGGGCGTTAGCCGTTCATGTACCGCGACCGCGCTCCGACTTCGAAATCGCGCGCGCCAGCCTGCCAATCGAATCCGAACCTCTAACTTTTTCAGTCCCGATTTTTGCGCAAGCCGCACTGAGTCTAATCCGACCCCCGCCGCTGCGCCAGCCGCATCACGGCCAGAATAGCGGTGCGCAGGTCGCGCATCAACGCCGGGTCGGCCTGACCCAGCGTCACGCGGCTCAGTGTGATGGTGTCCACCGGCACTCGCCGCGAGTAGCGTTCCTTGTAAACCTCGATGATGTACGGATGTCCGTGGGCTCGCGGCGGGAACACGCGGCAGTCCACGTCCGTCGAACCCTGCGACAACACCTTCACCTTCCGCACCAGGTTCTCGAGCCGTAGCACCGCTTGTTCTTTGCTTTCGCTCATCGCTCGCCGCGCGACACCGCAACCGCTGCAACGCGTTTAATCTATTCTATCCGCTTTTGGAAGTTGGACGTTAGATGTTGGATGCGAGAGGTTGGAGGTTGAAGGTTGGAAGCCAGAGGTCGGGGCTGAAGTTGAAGGCGGGAAGCGGCACAGCCGATGGGACAACCACGATCAGCGGTGCGAAATCGTGAGTGCGGCCCTGCTGCGTGTTATTCCAGTGAAGCGAGGGATGCCAGCGATCGTTCCGCGTTCTGCGTTCAACCCACGCGCCGCTCCGCCTGCACTTCTTCACTCTCTTTTTCTTCGGCGTCGGCGGTGCGGCGGTCGAGCAGCATCCGCTGCTCCGCGAGCTTCAGCATCTCTTCGATGGGCCGGTCTGCGGAATAGCGCGCCACGCCGATTGCTAGTCGCAGCTTGAACTCCTGCATGCCGCTGCGGCGGGTCCACTCCCGCAATGCTTCCTTCATTCGCCCGGCCAGCACATAGACGCCCGCGTCATCGGTGTCGGGCAGCACCAGCAGAAACTCATCGCCACCGTACCGGACGATAAAGTCGGAGTTGCGGATGCGCTGCTGCAACAGGTGCGCGATCTGCCGCAGCACCACGTCGCCGCCGGTGTGGCCTAGGCTGTCGTTGACCCGGCGGAAGCCGGTGATGTCTGCCATCATCACCGCCAAGCCTTTGCCGTAGCGCTTGACGCGGCTGATTTCCTTGGAGAGCAGCACGCGCAGGTAGCGGCGGTTATACACTTCTGTGACCGGATCCAGCAGCGCCAGCTCGCGGTTCAACTCCGCTTCGATTTTCTGCTGCACCAATTCCTGCTCCAGCCCCGAGATGACCGCATCTTTTTGCGCCACGTAAAAGTTAATCAGCACCAGCAGGGCAATCACGCCGAACAGCAGCGGCGGGAACAACTGCGCCAGTCCTTGCGCCGACCACGCCTCCGACGGCGAGCGCAGCAGCATGTAGATCGCCAGCCCCAGCCCGAACAGGCCAAGCCCCAGCACCAGCGCCGACCACAACTGAAAGTCGCGCTTGCTCTTCTTGAGCAGACTGCCCTTCCCCTCGAGCGGCTGTTGATGTTCGGGCATAAGTGGCACAGGCTTCAGGTCGTGCGCGATTCCTTCTACCTCAGGTTGTGCGGTTCAGAAAAAGACGCTGGTCCGTTGACGAGAGCGCCCGCCCCCAAGGAATCACGGAAGCGCCTCGCGCCAAATGCTAAGTCAGCCCCTACACCGCGTCAAGCAAGCGCCACGGCGTGTTGCATAGCTGACACTTGCAGGTTGGCCGCTGGTTGCCAACGTCCGCACCGCGGCTGACAATCCGCAAGGCACGCTGTAAGATAAGGGCGGTTTCGCGAAACTTTATCCATGAGCAAGAAACTTGGTCCCCTGCTCCTGCAAACGGGCATCCTGGACCAGCGGGAGCTGGAAGATAGCCTTGATCAAGCGCGCCGGCGCAACAAATCTCTTTGGGACATCCTGATTGACGAAAAAAAGGTCTCCGAAGAGTCGCTGGCCGAGACTTTTTCCAAGTGGCTCAAGCTTCCGCGCCTGCGCCTTGCCATCA
>JBOGNS010000458.1:0-2163 GCA_050747305.1 Candidatus Acidiferrales bacterium
CCGCGGGCTCTTCGGAAATGCGTGATGTATTTGCCGTCGGGAGACCATACCGGCACCCCCACTGCCATGGTGGGATCCTGCTCGTTGGTGAGTTGGCGCACTTGTCCGCTTTCCAGGTTCATCACCCACAGGTTGCTGTGGCTGCCGCCGTCCGACAGGTAGACCACCTCGCGCTCGTCGGGCGCCACCGAAGGCGTCTGCACGTGACCGGTTTGCCGCGTAATGCGCACACCGCGATTCGTATTTTCCTGTGCCGAGCCTCCGGTGGGGAACTTCCAGATGTCAAACCGGCGTTGCAGGCGGCTGGCGGTCAGATTCCCAAGCAGGCCCAAATCCGGGTGCTGGTATGAGATTTCTCCAAAAGTCAGTTGGACAGGCTCTTGTTTCTCCAGACTCGCCTGCCAGAGGTTGAAGACCGGCAGGTAAAGCACCGTACTGCCGCGGATCGAGCTGAAAACGATTCCCGAGCTGTCGCGCAGCCAGGCAAAACCGGCCACCCAGACCGCGTCGTGGGTGATACGTCGCGGCTCACCGCCGTCTGCCGACACAACGAATAAGTCATGCCCGAAGCCGAAGCCGCTCTGATAACCGATCCAGCGGTCGTCGGGCGACCAGCGCGGAAAGGCGTGGCTCAGCCGCGCGGGAAGCTTCGCTACCGCCTGCGGGTTGGAGGCATCGCGACCGGCAACTGCCAATTCACTTTGCCCTTCGTGGAAGCGGAAGAAGGCCAGCTTTTTTCCGTCGTGGCTGATGTCGGCTCCTCCCAGGCTTCCGCCAATGCGCCGCGGAGCGCCACCCAAAGCCGAAATTTCCCACAGCGTGCCCTCCGTTTCGCCCTCGTCGGAGAGGACGAAGTAGATCAGTGATGCGGAATCCGGTGACCAACGCGGGAAAAGGTGGTGCGCGGAGTCTCGCGTCACCTGTAGCGGCGCACCGCCGGCCAGCAGGCGAATCCAGATTTGCTGGTAGCCGTTCGCGTCGGCTACAAACGCGATGGATTTCCCGTCGGGAGAAATCGCCGGGTACTGTTCCATCCCTACGAACTCGGTCACGCGATGCACGGCCACGGGCGCGCGAGCAGGCATCGTCCCGGTGAACGTCCAGCCGCGCAACCACCACGCCCCGCCTGCCGCCACCAGTGCCAGCAGTGCTGCAAGGGTCCAGCGCGTTGCCGCGCTTGTCGCCCGAACCGGTGGCGCGGTCGCCGCTGGCTGTGCTTTCTCTGGCGGATATGCGAGTTCCATCAGCGCTTCGGCGATTTCTAGGCGCACGTCGCCCATATCGCGCTTGCGCAGCAGGGGATCCTTCTGCAGGCACCGGCGGAGCAGCTCGCGGATGCGCGCCGGCGTTTCCCGGGGCAGAGCATTCCAGTTTGGCTCCGAGCGAAGGATGGAGGCGACGCTATCGCTCGCCGTGTCGCCGGCGAACGCCTTCTGCCCGGTAAGCACCTCATAGAGCACGCAGCCGAACGACCAGATGTCTGTGCGGCGGTCAGTGGCTCGCCCGCGCGCTTGCTCAGGACTCATGTAGGCAGCCGTGCCCAGGATCGAACCTTCCCGCGTCTCCCCGGCGTCCAGAGTGGGTGACTGTGAAGAGTCGAACGCCGACGACTCTATGGTTTTGGCCAGCCCGAAATCGAGCACCTTGACTTTGGCGTCGGGTGTGACGCGGATGTTTGCTGGTTTCAGGTCGCGGTGAACGATGCCTTTTTCATGCGAAGCTTCCAGCGCCTCGGCCACTTGCAGCAGCAGCGCGAGAGCTTCTTCCACGGGTAGCGGACCGGCGAGTGCGGTGCCGGGCACGAATTCCAGTACCAGAAAGCGCAGCGCGCCGGCCTCCTCCAGCCCGTAGATCGCGGCGATATTAGGGTGGTTGAGCGCGGCCAGTGTCCGCGCTTCCCGTTGAAAGCGCGCCATGCGGTCCTCATCCCGGGAAACACTGGACGGGAGAATCTTGATGGCCACATCCCGGCCCAGCCGCGTATCGGTGGCGCGGTATACCTCGCCCATGCCGCCCGCGCCGATGCGCTCGACGATGCGATAGTGCTGAAAGGAGGTGCCAATCATGACCGCGCTCATTTTAACTGTCGGCATCTTAAGTCCCTGGGGACGAGGCCGTCAACGGAGCGCGCGGAGTGCTGCATAGCCCCTTGTACCCCTGTAC